>JBLNDG010000092.1:0-24406 GCA_050261415.1 Caulobacteraceae bacterium
CCCCGAAGGCACCTACTGAAAATACGGCTGCCCTCTTCCTTGTGCAGGAACGGATGGCACCTTCCATCAGGCCGCTTCCTGAGGAAGTTGAAAGTATTATTGTGTTTTCTGTCTGGAATACCTTTTGCAATTTTTCAGAAATACTTCTCTGGAGTGCAGATGCAGCTTTTGAACGATGTCCTATCTGTGGTGTTGCCATCTTCTGCAGCACATCCTCACGGACATCTATCGGGCCGGGAATAAATAGTTTCTTGTGCATTTTTGTTCCTCCTTTAAATTTTATTTCTATTATTATTTGAACTGTTATATTTTTTTTGTCATTTCTCCTCAAATTAATCATACCATTATGAAAAATAACCCTCAACAGTAAAATTTAAAAAAATAACATATCCTGCATTATTCACAATTATTTGAAAATATTAGCTTCACATCATTAAAGGTTTTATACGAATCGGTATTTTGATATACTGGTATTATAGACAATTATTATTTATAGTATGAGGTACAATATGAAACTGGATTTCGCCAAGTTAAAAAATAGGGATACAAGTTTTTGCGATATTGAAATTTATAGAGAACACTCAGTTCTTGTTCCAATGGTAAAGACCGGTGAGAGTTACTCTCTGCTGTTTGAGATAAGGGCAGAGAAACTCAATAAACAACCTAATGAAATTTGCTTCCCTGGTGGGAAAATTGAAAAGAAGGAAAGCAAGCAAGAAGCTGCAATTAGAGAAACGGCAGAGGAACTTTTACTCCCCGTAAGTAATATCGAAATTTGGGGAGAGCTTGACACTGTAGTAACCCCTTTTAATACAATTATATATCCCTTTGCCGGGCAACTCAATAAATATACCGGCACCTATAACGCCGATGAAGTTAAGGATGTATTCCTTGTTCCCCTGTCCTTCTTTATTGAAACAAATCCGCTATGCCACAATATTGATATAAGAATGGTGCCAAAGGAGGATTTCCCCTATAATATGATACAAAAAGGCAGGAATTACCCCTGGGGAAGGGGCCGCTACCCTGTGTATTTCTACACTTATGACAATAAAATCATTTGGGGCATCACTGCAAGAATCATTAAAAACTTTATACAGATAGTCAAAAGCAATAAGCAGATAATTGTTTAAGCAGTCAAAGAGCCGGTATCTCTACCGGTTCTTTTTTTCATTGCGGCTTGCTTATTATGCTTTCAAACTCTTCAAAATCAGTTACCGGCGCCCTGCATGCAAAATTCTCGCATACATAGGCCGTAGCTTTATCTTCTATCATATCGTGACCGTTAATATAAGGCACATAGTCCGATATATCCATGCCGTCTTCGCCTGTATTTTTGAATACTACTACTGAATACGGAAGAAAGTTCCTGTTTACAAGTTCCATCATGCGCTGTGTGCTGCTGTCCGTTCTACCCCCGACAATAACTATTTCGCTGGATTTGCTGTTTACAAACAACAGAGTCATAAGCATGCAGGTGTAGCCCATAGGGTAGTTTTCAATCATGCCTGCAAAGGTGTTCAGCTGTTCATAGGCTTTATCTTCAAGCTCAGGATCCCCCGTCAGCCTCGACAGCTTTAAAAAGTTCATAGCAGCCACAGAATTGCCTGACGGGGTCGCTCCGTCATATACATCCTTGGGCCGTGCAATGAGCTGCTCACTATCGCTCCCATATAAAAACAGCCCACCCTTTTCCTCATCATGGAAGTACTTTATCATATCCTTGTTCAGGGTCAGAGCAAGCTTAATGTAATCTGCCTTGAAAGTCGCCTCGTACAGCTCTATGAGTCCCCATACCAGGAATGCATAGTCATCAAGGTAGGCTAAATATGCTGCATCACCTTCCCTGAATCTTGCAAGCAGTCTTCCGTCGGACCTGATCAGCTTTTCCCTTATAAAGGCTACAACTTTTTCTGCCGCTTTTGAGTAATTCTCATCACCCATTACCCGTGCTCCTATTGCAAGGGCTGCAATCATTAGACCGTTCCAGGAGGTAAGTATCTTGTCGTCCTTGTACGGATGAACCCTTTTTTCCCTTGCTTCAAACACCTTTTTCCTCATGCTTTCCATGGGGTTAGCGGCTATATTCCCGAAAGCCTCCTTGTTATCAATGAGATTCGGGATACTTCTGCCCTCAAAATTGCCTTTTTTGCTTATCCCGTAGTAATTGCAGAATTGACCGGCATCTTTTTCACCGAGTACTGCTTCAATTTTCTCCGGACTCCAAACGTAGAATTTTCCTTCAACACCTTCCGAATCCGCATCTTCAGCGGAATAAAAGCCTCCATCGGGGGATGTCATATCACGCAGCACATACTCGAAAATCTGGCGTGCTACCTCTTTATACTGCGCTTTCCCGGTAGCCAGGTAGGTTTCAATATATACTATTGCAAGCTGCGCATTATCGTATAACATCTTTTCAAAGTGGGGAACAAGCCATTTCCGGTCTGTTGAATACCTTGAAAAGCCGAAGCCTATATGGTCGTATATTCCTCCTCTATACATTGCAGCGAGTGTGTCCTCAACCATAGACAGCGCTTTTGCTTCACCAGTTGTTTTCCAGTATCGCAACAGAAATTGCAGATTGTGAGGCGTCGGGAACTTGGGTGCTCTGCCGAAACCGCCATATTCCTTGTCAAAGCTCGCTTTAAAACCCTCGTACGCCTTATGGACGGCTTCCATTGAGATTTCTCCCTCCGACTCCGCATCAAAGCTTTCCCTCATATGTTCCAATATTTTTTCTGAAGAATCAAGTACCGGAGTTCTCTCATTCTTCCATATCCTAGTGGTTTCCTTTAATATTTCAAGCAAGCCCGGATATCCCATTCTTGAATCCTTTGGAAAGTATGTGCCTGCAAAAAAAGGCTTTTTATCCGGGGTCATTATTATTGTCAGAGGCCATCCGCCGCTGCCCGTCAAAGCCTGACAGACATTCATGTATATATGGTCAATATCAGGCCTTTCCTCCCGATCCACCTTAATGGCTATAAAGTTCCCGTTAAGTGCTCCGGCAACTTCTTCATCCTCAAAGGATTCCCTCTCCATTACATGGCACCAGTGGCAAGTAAATTTTACCATCTATGAATACCCAATAGAGAGGAATATAGGTTTGTCTTCCGACTTTGCCTTTTCAAAGGCTTCATCACTCCAGGGAAACCAATCTACTGGGTTATATGCATGCTGCAACAGGTATGGACTTTTTTGGTTTGCCAGTCTATTAGCTTTCTTGCCATGCATATTTTCATGATTCATTTTATCACTCTCCCTTCCTAGTTATTTCAACAATATTATCTGAAGGTATGCAATAACTATGCAGATAAGAATGTATGCTTATTCTTATTTAATCTTACTGTTGTACATTTTATAAAAAATTCGCCAAAAAGTAATAAATTATGTTCGATCAAAGGTTGGTTAAACTATATATGAAGGGGCTCAAAAGGAGTGTAGTAAAAATGAAGCATTCTAAGTTTCCAATCACACTTTTTATATCTCTTCTTGCACTTGCTATGCTTTTACTCAATTTAAATGAAGTCGGCGCCTATTCGTATGAGTTAAAAGCCATTAAAACTATTGTCATAGATACAACAGGAGACGAAGCAAAAGAAAAAGTTGAAATACTGGCAGATGAAGAAAATAAGGGCTATGTTGTGAAAGTAGTTCATAGGAATAAAAAGGCTTATGAATTAAAACCTGCCAAAAAGTTCAAGTTTTTAGCTCCATACACACCATTTTGGAAGCTAAATATTATTATTGTAGATATAAATACTGATTCTGTTCCAGAAATCATTACTTGGGGAAGCATGACCCATGAAAATCCAATCCACATTTTTAGATGGAATGGAACTGAATATGAAATCATCTTCAGTGGTTTTTATACAGGGTTAAGCTTTAGAGACATAACTGGAGACAATGTTTTGGAACTTGTTATTTCAAATAGAATTTATGGAACAGGCTATGAAAATATATATTTCCAATGGCAGGACAATAAATATAAAAAGATTTATTATGAATTTGACGGATATAGAGGCTTTCCGATAATAAATCAATTATTCGCAATTTTGCCTGTAACCCAACCATATTTATATGCCAAAGAAGTGTTAGATAATATTTTTACAGACGAGTGGATTAGCAATAAAAACAACCTAAAATTATTGGAAGGATTCAACAAAGACTTATTAAATATTCAAGTTGTCAGTTATGTAGATGCCAGAATGGAATATAAAAATGAACTTCCGATTAAAGAGACATGAGTGTTCAATGTCAAGACCTATAGGACAATTGATACAACAATATCTGTAAACGAAGTAACTATGATTGTCGGTATGAAAATTATCAATAGTATTGATGAAGAAGATATTTGGAGAATAGAAAATATAAACTTTGTTGAATAAAAAATGGTTTATGCATCAATGGTAAACAACCTTCTCAAAGCATTGCTATGAGAGGGTTTTTATTTATCTTTCAAGAAACTATTGACAGAAAATGCTATTATTATTATAATGAGTACACAGTCAATGAGTTGTAAGTCAATGAATATCGAGTTAAGAATTTGATGCTAGTCATATGGAGTTGATGAAATGTCAGAAACGCAACGGCAGAAACAAAAAAATTTAACCAGAAAACACATAATAGAAGCAGCCATTAAGCAGTATGCAGCAATAGGCTTGACTAAAACACGGACTGCTGATATTGCAAAAGCAGCAAATGTATCACATGGGACGATATTTGCACACTTTTCAACGCAAGAAGAATTACTGATAGCTGTGATTGATGAATTCGGTTCCAGGATAAATATGCGATTGCATGAGCTTGCCAGTGGTAAAAGTGGGGTACATGAGGTATTGGAGGCTCATTTAGAAGGTTTGATCGAGTTTGAAGACTTTTACACAAAATTGGTTATTGAAAGCCGTCTCCTTCCAAAAATTGTCCGAAATACATTCATTATGATACAATCAACTATTTCGTTTCATCTCAGTCAAGCAGTTGAGAGGGAAATAAAAGCAGGTTCTATTTTGCCACTTCCAATTTATATGATTTTTAATGGCTGGGTCGGGTTAGTACACTACTATTTGATAAACAGCGACCTATTTTCTCCTGGAGAATCTGTACTGAAACGCTATGGTCAGGATTTGCTGGTGTATTATATGAATTTGATAACACAGAAAAATTAAAATTGTAAAACCGCTGGTAAAGGAGGTGAAGTAATTGAAAGTACATGGTGCTAAAGAGTTAAAAGGCAGAAAATGTTATGGGCATCTTGGAGGTAAGCTGGGTGAACGACTATTTGTACGGCTTATTGAAATGGAGTGGTTGAAACTGGAAGAAGGTAAATCGACAGTTTATGAAATCACTGAAAAAGGGTATAAGGAATTTGAAAAGTTGGGTGTAAAATTAGATTGATTATAGAGGGATTGGTCTTAAAATTGTTAATAATACTGGAGAGGTGTGATAAAAGTGAAAATTTGTATTGCATGTGGAATGCCTATGAAGAATTTGTCCGACTTTGCCATGGGAGATGTTGAAAAGGATTATTGCATTCACTGTGCTCGTCCTGATGGGGCAATGCAATCCTATGACGAAAAGCTGGATTCTTTAACTGATTTTATTGTTAAAACGCAGGGATTAGATAAGAAAGCTGCAAAATCTGCTGCACGAGCTATGATGTCACGATTACCTGCTTGGGAAAGTGTGCATGACAATTCCGCAGATGTCTGATTAAATTGGTTGTTTTATTTATAATGATAAATAATAAATACACTATAGCACCTATACAGGCCTATAAACCTGATTACGACAGACAGCTCATCTTAAATAACGTGAGGTCGGATTTAAAAGGTGAACTGGAAGCTGTCATTCTCTATGAACAGCACTGGATTGAAATACCATTCTACTGGCTGCGCATTCTGCAATAGGTATGGAAATTTTTCAAGCCCAAGTCTATTCTATTTTCTCCATACCTATCTTTGTATTCTTTTGCAACAGCAATAGCAAAATTCCTTATGACAGTATTGCACAAATATCAGTCCTTTATTTTTTCATTCAGATGTCTTATTTATGATTGAATATGGAAAAAACTAATAGAGGAATAGCTTTAACAATTTTGAGAAAACATTATATAATTATAGGTAGCCTCTAATATAAAACAATCCGTTTTGCTCTTTCGGATGCTTAATATTGGTCTTACCCGGTAGGTAAAATATCTGAACAAGCTGAAGAGCTCCTCAAGGTGACTAAGGAATGTCTTTATATTGGTATAGGCAAAGCTATTATCGGCAACCGACTGGGTGATATCTCACATGCAATTCAAGCCAATGCAGAATCTCACGGGTTTTCCGTGGTACGTGAGTTTACAGGACATGGTATAGGTCATAAAATGCACGAAGATCCGCTGGTACTCCACTATGGTCATCCAAACAGAGGAATAAAGCTCTGTGAAGGTATGTTTTTTACCATCGAACCGATGATCAATGCAGGTTCTTACAAACTAACAATCGATAAAAATGGATGGACTGCCAGAACGGCGGATGGCAGCCTGTCGGCCCAGTATGAGCATACCCTTGCTATTACCAAGAATGGTCCGCTGATTTTAACTGAGCAGGACTGATAAACCTTGTTAAATCGAAATGGCACCAAGGGCGGGTACTATAACCAATTTCTTCTTCTTACCATGGAAACCAATTTGCGGGGTTCTGTGAGTGCTGAAGAAGATTTTTTTATTGTTACCATTATGTTTTTGGGTACGCTTGACCTTGATTTACTAAAAGTTATCTTATTAAACCTTGCGGAATTACTTTTCATGCTGTTTGGTTACTATTCGTCATTTTTTAAGCTATTTTCATACTTTTAGTTGTCCGTTGTATATCTATTATATATTATAGTAATGAAAGGAGAGGTCTTATGGATGATATTGATATAAAGATACTGGAGCTTTTGGAACTCAGCGGCAGAATTTCTCATGAAGAAATAAGCAAGAGGCTTAATATGTCAAGACCGGCCATTCACCAAAGAATATCAAAATTGGAGCAGGCCGGAGTAATTAAGGGCTATGATACCATAATAGATTGGAGTAAAGCAGGCCAAGGCATTAGGGCTATTGTACTAATAAAGGTTAAGACAAGTAATTTTGACAAGCTTATGGAACAAGTGAATAACCTAAAAATTAAAGGCCTCACAATAGAAAAGTGCTATAGAATTACCGGGCAATGGTGTATAATGCTTCAGATTAGAGCAAGCGTAACAGACCAAATAACACAACTCCACGATGAGATGCTAAAAATCGAGGGTATGCTGGAAACCTTCACAATGCTTATTTTATCTGAAAAAAATAAACCACAGCAATTGTAAAGGAGATTCATTCGTATGAACAATTATATACCGAAAGAATATGGTTTTGTAAATGAAAAAGCGCTGAATTATTTACCTGGAAGTCCCGAAAGGATTGAACTGGAAACTGAGCTGAAACGTATAAAAAGTACTTTTATAGATATACCAGTCATAATTGGCGGCAACGAGATTCGAACTAATAATAAAGGACAATGTTTGATTCCCCATGATAATAAAAAGTCTATCGGAGAATATCACAAAGCAGGTAAAAAGGAAGTAGTAACGGCTATTGAGGAAGCTCTAAAGGCAAAATCCGGATGGGAAAAACTAGATTGGCAATCCAGGGCAGCAATCTTCTTAAAAGCTGCAGAACTGGCAGCAGGTCCATGGAGAGCAAAGTTAAATGCAGCTACCATGCTTACTCAAAGTAAAACCTACAAGCAAGCAGAAATTGATTCAGCATGCGAGTTAGTAGATTTTTTACGGTATAATGCAGCTTGTTTGCACCATATATACAGCGAACAGCCTATATCAACAGGTACTGTATTGAACAGAATTGAGTATAGACCACTGGAGGGGTTCATATTCGCCATATCTCCTTTTAACTTTACATCCATAGGCAGCAATCTTGTAGGGGCTCCTGCAATAGCAGGAAACACGGTTCTATGGAAACCCGCCTCTAACGCAGTATACTCCTCCTATGTGGTATATCAATTGTTCAGAGAGGCTGGGCTGCCAGACGGTGTCATCAATTTTCTTCCGGGAAACCCCAGGGATATAGGAGATACCGTCATGATCAATGAAAATCTCAGCGGGGTTCATTTTACCGGTTCGACTAAAGTATTTCAAGATATCTGGACGACAATAGGCAACAACATCTCCAGCTATAAAACCTTTCCAAGGATTGTAGGTGAAACCGGCGGCAAAAACTTCATTATCGCTCACCCATCTGCTGAAATAGAAGCTGTTGCTAAGGGCTTACTTGAGGGAGCGTTTGAATATCAAGGACAAAAGTGTTCTGCTGCATCACGTGCATATATTGCCGGCAGTATATGGTTCAAAGTAAAGGAAGAACTGCTTAAGAAGGTCGGCAGTGTTAAAGTTGGTGATGTAGAAGATTTCGATAATTTTATGGGAGCAGTTATTGATAAAAAATCTTATGACACAATAAAAAGTTATATTGAATATGCAAATAATTCCAAGGAAGCAGAAATACTATCCGGAGGCAAATGCGACGAGTCGGTAGGCTACTTTGTAGAACCTACTGTCATAATAACCACCAATCCGCATTTCAAGACCATGGAAGAAGAAATATTCGGACCAGTCCTTACAATTTATATTTATCAGGACGAAGATTTCACAGATACTCTAAGATTGTGCGACAATACATCCAAATATGGCTTGACAGGCTCAATATATGCAAAGGACAGATATGCCATAACAGAAGCAGAAAAGGAATTAGTACATTCAGCAGGCAACTTCTATATAAATGTAAGGCCGACAGGAGCTGTAGTAGGGCAACAGCCCTTTGGCGGTGCAAGGCTGTCCGGTACAAATGACAAAGCGGGCTCCAAGCTGAACTTGCTGCGTTGGATGAGCCCCAGAACTATAAAGGAAGCATTGATATAATCATATTCCATCATTATACCAACTTAGGTTTCTAAGTTGGTTTTTATATTATACTTGCATTACATATTGAAAATTAAGCTTTTAGCTTCAGCTCCATAAATCTTGCGCCTTTAATAGGATTATACACATAAGGTCCAATATCATAGAATCCCAATGATATATATAAAGCTTGTGCTTCTTTCATCGTTGGGAGAGTATCAAGCCTGATATAATGATAATTAAGCCTTGAAGCTTCTTCAATTATCATGTTGACAAGCCTTCTGCCAATTCCAAATCCCCTATATCCGTCACGAACATATAACCTTTTCATTTCACATATATCTTCGGAAATTTTACGGAGTGCAATGCAACCAGCCGCTTTATCATCAATTAATGCCAATAATAAAACCCCATCAGGCGGTCCATACTTTCCAGGCAATGTCTTTAGTTCTGTTTCAAAATTTTGAAAAGCAAGGTCTATTTTCAATGATTGGGCATATTCCAAAAAAAGCTGTTTGACTTCTTCAATCTTATCTTGTCCGGTTACATGCTTAAACTCAATAGAATAGCCCTTACCTTCAACTCTACTTTTCATAAATCGCAAACCTCCAAATCCGTGCCTTTTGCCAGCAATGTAAAACATCCATGCCTTGTTTCGTAATATATGGGTTATAAAATTTACTTGTTGTAATAAATTATAAAATATACCAATGTACGTGTCCATATAAATCCGCTTCTAATCTGCAACAGCTCCAGCAGGGTTACCCTCAAAAGGAATTGTTGTGAAAACAAAGGAACATACTTTGGTTGTCAGGATCACTTTGTAATAAAGCCCCAATGAAATATTTACATTTTATATAATGCATCTATTGTAAAACCGCTTAACATATGTTACTATTAACATACGTTAAGCGGTTTGCGTTAGGAGTGGTTATATGTCAATTAAATATGCAATATTGGGACTTCTCAGCTGGAAACCCTCTACAGGTTATGAGTTAAAGAAGGTTTTTGAGGAATCCTCATTCATGTATTGGTCGGGGAACAACAATCAAATATACAAGTCTTTAGTCCAGCTTCAGGATGAAGGCTTAGTAGTAAGTGAAGTTCAACACCAGGAGAGCTCCCCCTCAAAAAAAATCTATACAATTACTGAAGACGGACTTGCAGAATTAAAGGAATGGATACTTTCATCACCTGAGCCGCCGGATTTTAAAAAGGCATTCCTGATTCAGCTGGCATGGGCGGATCAGCTTAGCAATAAGGAACTGAATGAACTATTGGCAAGATATGAAAATGAAATAAAGCTGCAAATTTTGATGCAGCAGGAGAAAACTAAGAGGAGAGTTAATTCCCCTGATAGAAATCCCCGGGAAGTATTTTTATGGGACATGATTTCTGAAAACCTTATTTCCTCATACAAAAATGAACTAGACTGGGTTCAGAGGGTCCGCAGGGAGTTATTTGAAAAAGAGATTATCAAGGAGAGACGCAAAATGAATTATGAAATTATTGATAATGGGAACAAAAAGTATATTGAATTTATTTCAGGAACTGCACTGTTGGAAACCGAACAGGATGCACTGGACCTGGTTTCTTTATGCGGGGAAAATGATACGAATTTGCTTATGCTTCACAGTGAAGCTCTGGCTAAAGGATTTTTCAGGCCTATAACCGAAAAATAAGCAGTCTGATAGTTAAGGAGACCCTCAAAGGAAAAAAGGATAGCTTGAAAATACTAGACGCCGGATGTGGTGAAGGCTCCCACCTGGCTCAAATAATAAATAATATAAAATGCAGCACTTCCGAAACAATTTTAAAGTCCTGGATATACTAGAAATACAGTATAGTATGCCCATTGAGCAAGAGAACCTTAAGCATCTGATAAATATGACCCCTTTATCCTGGGGCGCATCTGATGAAAAGCTCAGAAATACCCTTTGTATCGGTATTGATAATGTAACTGTTGACCTGTCTATTATTCTGGGTATAAAGAAAAAAGCAAATGACAAGGCTTGGGGTTTATGACCCCAAGCCTTAGCTAACTTTAGAAAAAAAGCTTATATATTATTAAACCAATTACCAGAATCCAAATAAGAATTATTATTGTACCTGCAATCCAGTTCTTCGGTTTTACATCCTTAAATACCTCGTCGGCTTGTTCCCGGCATTCATTCATAATATTTTCAGGTATAAGCTTTATAACCAAAGCAACACCCGCCGGAATAAGTATCAAATCGTCCAAATAGCCCAAAACCGGAACAAAATCAGGAATAAGATCTATAGGACTCAGTGCATAGCCAACAACAATTACGGCAAGTAGTTTTGCATACCATGGCACATCAGGCCTTCTGCATGCCAGGTATAATACTTTTACTTCCTTTTTCAATGCTTTGGCTTTTGCTTTAATATCGTTCATAGCAACATGCAGCACCCCCTAGCTCACGTCCTTACTTCTCTCCTGTTATTAAGTAATAATCCGCATCAATATTTTTAATAGTTATATTTTTAAAACCCGCACCCTTCAATAGGTCCGTAACATATTCCTGATCAAGCCTGCGTTCCAGGACCGGCCCAAAATCGCTTTCCATCTTCTGCCATTCAATGACGGCAACCCTGCCGCTATCACTAAGCACCCTGTCAACCTCGACCAAGTATTTATCTTTATTCTCTATTTCATGCAGTACAAGGCTGATAAAAGCCAAATTTACTGATCCTTCCGGAATTTTCAAACCATCCTCCGATGTTTCAACAATTACCACATTAGAGCTGTTCTTTTCTTCTGCCTTCCTCGCTACCTCTTCAAGCATTTCCGGAAAAATATCCATTGCGTATACCTTTCCTGACTCTCCCACAATTTCTGAAGCAGGAAAAGTGAAGTACCCGATACCACAGCCTATGTCAGCCATAACATCTCCTTCCTTTAAGCCTATATCGTCTAGTATCTTAAAAGGCGGAAGTGCTTTTCTTCTCTGTTCATTATCAAGTTTACCCTTTAATACTTCAAATTTCTCAGACATCGTCAAACCCCTCCTTACTGCTATCTCTCATTATATTACTGGTTTTTCATAAAAAAAACAATGGCAAAGCTGCAGCTTTGCCTGTTTAATGCTTTTTATCAATATAACCTACTGCATGCAGGGCGGCAATTTGACCTTCACCGGATGCTTTTGAAAGCTGATATGGTTTTCCTGCACAGTCCCCCGCCGCATATAGTCCCTTAATATTTGTCATCATATTCCTGTCAACCTTTATATGCGGGCCGTCCATTACGAGGCCGGGTACCAATTGTTCAGGTGATACAGTTTCTTTTATTATAAAAACACCGTCTACTTCCAGCTTTGATGTCTTTAGAACAAGATGCGTAACCTTACTGTCTCCTATGATTTCGACCGGATCGTCCTTTATGACTTCCACCTTATTTGACAATGTGCCTAATTCCTTGTAAACCGGCACATAGTATACCTTTTTACAAACCTCAGACAAAAAGCCAGCCTCTTCCTCCCCCTCGTTTGTATAAGCTACTAAAGCAACTGTCTTGCCTTTATATAAAGGTGCATCACAAGTAGCACAATAGCCTACACCTCTACCCAAATACTCTGTCTCCCCCTTAATGGCTTTGCCATAGTTGATACCTGTAGCAACAATTACAGATTTTGCCCGGTATATCTTATCACCACTTAAAACATTGAATTCATCACCCATGACCAGGACGTTATCCACTTTTCCTTTAGTCAGTATCACTCCCGCATCTTCAATATGCTTTAAGAACTGCTGCCGCAAATCCTCGCCTTTTATTTTCGAATGTCCCAGGTAATTGAATATATATGGTGATTTATGCATCTTTGCACTGCATAGCTCTGTGCCGAAAATCAGTATGTTTTTATTCCGTATTTTACAGTTTATCGCGGCAGAAAGCCCGGCAGGCCCGCAGCCTATAATTGCGATATCATATAATTCATCCAAATTCCATCCCTACTTTGCATCATTTAATTTATGGCCGAAAACCATATTACTGAATTTAGTATTCTAATATTTGTAAACAATATTCCATAAAACCTACTCTACCTTTACACTTATCCTTGTAATTCTATTATAACCGTATCCCTTCCTGTTCCATTCTTCCTCCTGTGGCTGAATATGTCCTGAGGAATCCTTCGCTCTTGCCATTATTGTGTATTCCCCCTTTTTTTCGACATTCCACTGATATTTCCAAGATATCCATGCATACGGGTGTATGGCGTCTGGACAGATTGTCGCATTGCACCAGTTTACCCCGCCGTCTAAGCTTAATTCCACTTGTGTTATAACACCTTCACCGGTATAAGCAATACCTTTTATCAAATGAACTCCTGTATCCAGCAAGGACATATCCAGAGGCTGCTGAATAATAGAATTTACTTTAATCTTGGTTACCGGCCTCTTTCCCATATCATCTTCTTTATGCGGATAATACATATAATCAACTGATTGAAACGGACCTTCAAACTTATGACCTATTACCGATATTTTCTTCAACCATTTTACCGATGCCATCCCATACCACTGCGGAACAATGAGCCTGAATGGATAGCCATGTTTGTAAGGAATTGGCCTGCCATTCAGTTCATATGCAATCATAGTATCGGGATGCAGTGCATTATCTATTGGAAGGCTTCTTTTGTATGAAAACGACCCTTCCATATCCGTCCTAGGGCCTATATCATGACCTTCAAATACCACCTCTGTTGCCGAAGCTTTTATCCCGGCCATATGCAGCAGGTATATGAGCGGCACACCTCTCCAAGTACCTTGGTGAATTGCACCTTCCTTCCATTGATCACCATATGCTTTAGGGTCAAAATATGCCCTTCTGTTTCCCGAACATTCAAGCACCATGGTTAAGGTTTTTGAGGGCATTGATAATAGGTTCATGAAATGAAATACCATTGGTCTACTTACTTCCCCATCTATGGGTAATAAGAAGGAGCGGCATGTAAGCATGGGATAAAAGAAATGATTCCTTCTGTATAAATATTCCTGAGGAGTTACCATCTGACCCAAAAAATGTACCGGCGACTCCTGATTTTCAGGAACCAGCATACGGGTAGTAAGGTATGGTTTTATAAAGGGTCCTTTCCCATAAATCATCTTATTTATCAACTCCTTATTTTAACCTACCCTATTTATATTTACAGATAGCTGGTTTTATGTGAGCTTACGAACCAGTTCCATTTTTGCCGTATCTGTCAACTTTTGCCGGTGCTTGAATTACTTTCGAAAATATTTTAGTTTCAGTGAATTATTTTAGTTGCTGTGTGGAAGAATTTCTTGTAAATGTACAAAGTATGTACAATATGTATAAAAATATAGAGATGAGAAAAGCATGAAACAAAAAACAGAAAAAATAGACACAGACCGGCAGCTCACAAAGTCTTTAAGTGAAAATACCGACATCTTTAAGACTATTTTTCAAGATGATAACACTGTCGTGTTCCGTAAAATCAGAAATGCGCATTCCGGCACCTTCAACTCCTGCCTGATATATATCGACGGAATGATAGATGTGGATATTTTAAACAAAAGTATTATATATCCGGTAATGAATGCAGACTTAAATACACGAGAAAATGATTGCAATATGCTTGATAAACTGGAAAATGAGGTCGTGTATACAAATCAGATAAATAAAGCCGGAAATATCGAGGAGCTTTTGCTTTCTATGCTTTATGGGAACACAATCCTCTTAGTTGATGGCTTCAGTGAGGCTTTAGTAATTAGTAGTAAAGGCTGGCAAACAAGAGCATTGGCTGAGCCGGATACCGAAAAGGCCATACGGGGTTCCAGGGAAGGTTTTACTGAGTCAATTATGATAAATTTGAATTAATAAGACGAAGACTAAGAACACCGGATCTGAAGTTTATATTTAAAGAAATCGGAGTCAGGTCAAGGACAAAAATATGTATTTGTTATGTTGACACTCTGGCAAGCAATGAAATTCTTAAAGAGCTTGAAAGCAGACTGGATAGTATAGATATTGACGGCATTCTCGATTCGGGCTACATACAGGAATTAACAAAGGATTCGCCGTTGTCCCCTCTTAAAACTATAGGCAACACTGAAAGGCCTGATGTTGCAGCCGCGAAACTATTGGAAGGGCGTATTGCCGTTGTGGTTGACGGAACGCCTGCTGTTTTAACTCTTCCATATATTTTCAGGTTGCTGAGGATTACTACAATGGTTATTATTTCGGATCAATCAATAGAATATTAAGAGCACTGAGCGAGTTTTTTACTACAAGCATACTGGCCATCTATGTTGCTATAATTACATTTCACCAGGAAATGATACCTACACCTCTGCTCTTGAGTATATCAGCGGCAAGACAGGGTGTCCCATTTCCTACCGTTGTTGAAGCTATTTTACTTTTATTTGCATTTGAAATTGTAAGGGAAGCGGGTATACGCATGCCATCCCCCATGGGCCAATCGGTAAGTATCGTCGGAGCGTTGATTTTAGGCCAGGCGGCAATTGAAGCAAGAATTTTCAGTGCTCCAATGGTAATAGTTGTGGCGGTAACAGGTATTACCGGCCTTTTAACACTAAAGTTAAAGGGGGCAAGTATAGTTGTCAGGCAGATATTTATACTGCTTTCAGCGTTTGTGGGGTTGTATGGCTACATTTTCGGTGTAGTAGGATTGCTTATTCATCTGTTTAGCATGCGCTCATTCGGAGTACCCTATATGATTGAATACGGTTCAATAAACCCCGTAGACTTAAAGGATACCATTGTTCGCGCCCCTTGGTGGTATACGTCTTTCCGGCCAAAGCATATAGCAGCAAAAAACATTATCAGGCATGCAATTTCTAAGCCGAAAGAGAGATAATGCAATTGAAGCATATGAAAAGGTTTCTAGTATTTGTGTGCCTTCTGTCAATTACTGTTTTATTATCCGGTTGTTGGAATTACAGGGAAGTGGAAAAGCTTGCTATAGTATTGGATCTTGCAATTGATAGAGGGGCTGATAAATATTTAGTTACTAACGAGGTAATTAATATTAAAGGTAGTAGGAGGCTAAAATAAGTGTAAAGCTTATAAGCTCAGAAGGGGCTTCAATATTTGATGCTGTCCGGAACACAATAAAAGTAACCGGAGAAAAGCTGTACTTAAGCCATGCAAAAGTTGTAATTATCAGCAAAGAATTGGCAAAGGAAGGTTTAATACCATTAATGGACTGGATCAGCAGAGACAATGAACCCAGGTATACCTTTCATATTTTAATTTTAAAGGAAAAATCAGCAAAGGAAATATTGGAGCAGCAGCCCATAACGTCTGATATGCTGGCATTTGAGCTGGATGATATGATTAAACATAAAAAAAGACTGTCTAACGCTATAGATGTTCAGGAGTGGCAGTATTTGAACGATATCTCGAATCCGGGTATTTCTGCCGTCCTGCCAACTATAGATTTGACTATTGATAATAACAAAACGACCCCTCAAATATCGGGAACAGCTATATTCAAGAAAGATAAACTGGTCGGCTTTCTTGACGGTGAAGAAACTAAGACTTTGATGTTTATTAAAGATAAAATAAAAGGCGGATTATTAACGAAAAAAGTATATAAGGACAATATACCGACAAATATTGCTTTGGAAATATTAAGCAACGATACAAAGATAAAGCCATATTACGCAGACGGTAAAATTACTATGGAGATAACTACGGATACGGAAGTAGCTATCGCCGAAAACGGAGGTAAAGAAAACTATATTGATGAAACAGGTCGTGCAGATTTAAAGAAGATCTTTGAAACAACGCTTGAAAATAATATAAAAAGCCTTGTGGAAAAAGTACAGGAACAATATGGCAGTGATATATTCGGATTTGGAAAGATTGTAAAAGTACACATGCCCGGCTTATGGAAGCAAATTGAAGCCCAATGGGAAAAGGAGTATAAAAATGTAGGAATCGAAGTCCACTCCACGATAGATATTAAGAATAGCGCCTTCCTGTCAAAGCCGATAAAGGTATGTGATTTATTATACTACTATTTTGTACGGTGGTTTATGCATTTTTTATATTGAATGATGTTATACCGATTATTAAGAACAAGCAGTGGAAGGTATTGGTCATATACTCAACAGTGATAACGGCAGCTTACATTTTTACCATACTTTACGAGCTTGGTGTAAGGCTTCCCAGTCCGGCCAATCCTTTGAAACATATAGTTACATCAATTGTTGGAAAGTAGTTAATCCGTGAAGGTTGGGAAATTATGTGAAAAGAAGTAATTTCAAACAGACAGGGCATAGCAATGATGGCAATGTTTATCATGGGCAGCACATTAGTTCTGGGTGTTGGTACTGAAGCTGAACAGGATGCCTGGCTTGCCGTAATTATTTCCATAATTTTTGCAGCTCCTGTAATAGCAATGTACGCAAGAATATTATCCCTTTTTCCGGGTAATAATTTATATGAAATTTTAAACATGGGTGGTAAAAGAAGGCATAGAGGTTTTGGGCAGGTGGTCGCAGCTGACTATTATGCTTCTTGCATTTATCATCATTGCAGATTCAATCCTTTCTGCAACAAATTTCAGTTATGATAATTTACGCCCTTTCCTTTATCACGGGCTTAAACCGGTTATAGCCAGCTCTTTTTCAGCTTTTTCCTTCCCATTTGCCGAGACCGTTCTGTTTATAGCGGTTTTTAACTTTGACAAAAAGAAAAATAATACGTTCAAAATATATTATTATGCATTCCCGTTTCAAGTAATCTTACCCCTAATTATATGGATTGCCGCTGAAATAAAAGTTAAACATCCAGATAGAAAATCCTAATTTATTAAAAAGAGCTAACTGGGTTTGGTTAGCTCTTTGTACAGCAGATGATACTATCATCCGCCTTTTACTTTATTTTTATTTATAATGATAATAATTGCTGCTTTGCTATTTCGTTAAGCTTTTTATTTATTTCATATGTATTATCTATAGAGGCTGATATAGCCCTGAGATAATTCTGAACTTGCGTAGATGTGTCCTTAACAGCCGAAATCTGATTGTTCAGTTTATCCAGTACCTCAATATCCCTTTTTACCAGTGTCATGATAAGCAGCGCTCCCACGGAATCAATAATAGTGCACTTATCTCTAAAGAGACCATTCAGCTCCTGCTTCACTTTTTCAGCGCCGGTTGCTTCTATAATCAGATCAACATTTGTTGTAGAGATTTCATCTATGGACTGTAAGCAACTTATGCCCAGTTTCTTTGCAAGCACTACTCCAGGCGCATCACCCCTGTTGTCTACTACCTGAACAATTTTGATATCATCGATTTTTGATAAGGATTCTATTATGTTCTTTCCGCCATTCCCTGCGCCCACAATTACTAAGTTCATAGGTTTATCCCCCTCGAATTGAATTATTATAAATATGGTATTCTACAAATATAATACCAATCCCTATTTAATATGTAAACTTGTTTATTATCAAAGTAGTACTATCAAAATAAATCATTTAATTTTTGTAATAAATGTCACTTCAAAATAATACTATGATATTGATTTCATATTTCGGGAGTGGAAACAGTAAAGAGGATATGGAACATCGCCACCATATAGCAGGGGTCGATCAACCGGCACCAGGCACTTTATAAAAATGAAGGTATGTCCGTCCGTTCACAGGCATACCTTCACTCGTATGTTGTTAACCGTGGCTTCAATACATGTTTCTCCAATGTAATGAAAGCTGCCAAACACAGTGCATGAGTAATGGCTAAGTAAAACAAATTCCACCCATGCTGAAAAATCAACATATTAGTGTTCACTAAGTTTATGTCACTTATAATAAAGATAATAAGCGGTACAACCTTCCAATACCATTTATCAAGCATGCATACAAAAAACACCGTAATTGAACACAAAAGGGGATAATAGATAAATGTTAATATAGAGCTATCCAGGTATTTGTTCCCAACCCAACCCATCCTGTAAAATTGCATCTTAGCAATCAGAAGCAGAGGATTTGGCGAATACATAATGAGAAACGCTACAAAGAAGAATGTTATATGCCGGGTAAAACCGTGCCTGAATTGATTCATTCGGATAAACCACTTTTTGCTGATTACCTGAAACGATACTACTATTATAGCTGACATGTAATATCTCCACCAATGCTGTTCATATACACCCAAAATCACAAAAAGATATTCCGCAAGGATGAAAACGGCAGTTATCAACAAAATCCAACCGTATCCCAGGGAGTATCTGGCGACCAACATAGCTGTCCCAGGCCATAAGGTTGAGTTGAGTATAAGATGACCTAGAATATTTTCAGCCCAAGGATCCGTGAATACACCGGGCTTATATGCGTAACCGCTAAAAATACCCAGGGCTACAAATTCACCGAACCAAGTAATGCTTGTAGTAAAAATATAGAATAAGATGAAGGTGACATAATTTTCATTCTTATACATGGCAAAGAAGATGCAAACCAAACCGATAACCGCAAGGCTGCAATACCAAAACAAATTTGACATCTTTTCCTCCAGATTTTTGACATCATATGAGTGTCAACGGATAACAAAAGTCGTAACTCTACAAATCATATTATGTGCCTAAATTTAGAAGGAATTCATAAAAGCGTTTAGTTACTGCATCCATGTTCTGAAAATAATAAATGACTCATTGTCACAATCCTGGCATTTTCTCTGGATACCCTCCCCGTATTTGACACGAGCCCCTAACCAATCCAATGCCTTCTTTTCGATTTTTTCCAGGACCTTGTCCGAACCGCATTGACTGCATATTATCTTGAATCCAGCCATGATCACTTGCCTCCTTTATTTGGCGGAATATGCTCTTTAGTACTGAAGGATACTCTATTTAGCCCGATTGAAAGAAGTTTAACAATATCAATATTGGTTTTGTACACAAAACTCCTCAGACCGGGGGTTTTCATCAATGTTAGCAGCCTATCAAAATCCTTGTTGGTTGCAGCATTCAATAATGGCCTGATTGTACTTAACTGCTGGACTTTTTTTCTTATGTTACTTAACAAAAGATCTAAATCAGTGCCTTGCGCAATGCTTCTGCCTACCATTACGCCGGTAAACACAGCATTGAACTGGCCAAACCCCAGAAACGGTTCGACCCCGCCCCCTGCCGCACCGGCAAAATAGATTTTTCCAACCCTGTTGGTGGTTACAGCTCCTGCATGGTGAGGCAGCTCCCAGGATTCAAGCATGTCATAATCCTTCAGTATATTACGGGACTTCAGAAAACAATGCCAATAATCATTTAATTCTTCATGTTCTATATTTTGAACCACGTGAGCAATAACTCCCCTGTTCTTGTTATAAGGAGCACAGTAAACGTAGACCCCATTAGTAAGCTCATTGTCCAACCACATTTTCAACGTATGTTCCTCAAAGTCACCCGCAAACACCCCACCCTTCACCCAAGTCCGCATAGTTTCCTGCCAGATGCCGTACCTGGTAGGAATTGCCCAGTGGCCATCGGCTACAACAATATAATCGAACTCATGCTCCAGGTCTTCGGGTTGCACAAAGCTGTTGAAATTAATCTGTGACTTGACTTGTGCTCGAAGCTGGTTTTTTACAGAGTTTTCTTCCCTTCCGCGGATCATAAAATAGCCTAATGGACCGGTAACCGAAACATGATTATTGGGAGAGTAGTGAATGACCCTCCTTAGTTGATTCAGCGGCTTCAGGTCAATGCCTAGCTCTCTTCTCATAAATAGTATGGGGTCTGCAGCCGGACGGGTTACCAATCCTAAAAACGCTGAAACATGCGGGTGGTACTCACCGATAAAATCATTTCGTTCAAAAATCACCGGTTTTATACCGTTTTTCTCCAACTCAATTGCACAAGATAACCCGGAAGTTCCTGCTCCAATAATGGCAACTTTCACAATTAGTCCCTTTCTGTTTCACATCTGTAATTTAGCTTGCTTTATGTACTAGTTTTAACAGGTATAATCAAATTATACCGACATCTCAATCATTTCCCCGGGACTTTGCATACTTGATGATTTCAACATCATGCATTATTACCATCAGTCCTTCCGAAATCATCGGCTCAATAATCTTAATAATCTCATTGATCCTTTCTTCTTTATCAACTACTTCTATGACTAACGGATATTATATATCGAACTATTGCACCGATGAAACCTCCAATACCTACAGAAAAAAGCTGCTGCATATGTATCCCCTTTCCAAATAAAGACTCCTACATGAATTATTAGTAGGAGTCGCAAATTTTATCCTGCCATACCGAAAACCGCTCCTGAAATAAAAGGAATAAGCCATATAAACCAGACTAAAATGCTGAACCTGTGAAACTTCACTTTCATTATATCATCATTTCTTGCTAAGACAATAGTTGCCCAAACAGCGTGAAAAAGCATCAATACTATGGCAAGTAAGCCTGTAACCCCATGGAAGCTCAGTAAAGGCCCCTTACTTGCTATCCTGCTCATCAGTGTAGTTCCTGTAGTGTCAAATACCAACCCCAGCCAGAAAATAAACAAGTGCAAGTTTTTTAACCTCCCCTGTATCTTTTCACTCCACACCCCTATTGTATAGAACACAAGAGCTGCTGTAATAGAAACAACTGCATAAATTACCATATTATATCCTCCAATCATGTATCATGGTTCTTGTATGAACATCGTTCATTTGAATGTGTAAAAAAACTATGCTTTGCTCAGCAATTCCTTTAAAACTTTTTGAAATACAGTGTATTTGAAAGTTGGGATCTGTACCATTGTTATAAAATTTAAAACGATAAATTCAGCCGTCTCATAGGAATCAAGCCTCACACGGATTGTACCGTTTGGTGCGGCGGCTTCTGTCAATATGATATCCTCAATTTTCCTTATCAGCTTTTCGATAGAAGCGTTCTCTTTTTCCAATCCAGCTTCTATATAATCGGGAGTATCATACAAATCAGGTGTAAGCCATATTTCCCTGAAGGTTTTAATAAAAGCGCCCAGTTCGTTATATATTTTATCAAGCTTCACAAAGAACGCATCCTTGGAGCTTTTAATATCATCAAGGCTATGGAAAAATTCCTCACAATACCCTGCCATCATTTCAATAACTAAATCCTTCTTTGTCGGATAATAATTATATATCGTCCCGGCAGCTATACCGCATGATTTGGCAACATTTCTCATGCTTAGCTGGGAATACCCATCCTTATATAAAATTGCTTTGGCTGTATTAAGTATAAGTTCTTTTGGATTTTCAATAATTCTTGACATTTCCGGCATCCTTTCAAAAACACAGTAATGAACAGTGGCTATATGAACACTGTTCATTATGTTCGGTTTTTTAATTTTTGTCAACACCTAATTTATAGTTTTTGCATCAAATGTTCCATAATATTTATCAGCAATTTCAACATTTCCAACCCAATATCTGAAATCGTCGGCATAATATTTTCCCGCCAGATGCCTGAAACCCAGCCGCGTGACTGAATCCAGCATGTAGGCTGATTGTGTTGCTCCCCTGGCTCTCAACGAGTTCAATACTTGAATTATTCCGTCAGCAGTGCGTATACCTATTCCATGACCATAGTAGAGCCCGTCTCCGAGGTCTATAACATTTTCCCCCTGCCACCACGGGGTAAGCGGATTCACATCAGGGTTCCTGAAATATCTGCAATCGCCCGGTATGCTATCTGAGGCAACGATGACAGTATTAATTCCAAGGTCACTATCCAAGTATTTCCATCCCATCAGATTAATTCTTGGGAATAAGGAGTTGAACTTCTCAGCAGGAAATATTTGAACAAGGGCCTCATAATAAACGATTACAATTGCCGTAGCGCACTCATTGCCATATTTGCCGCTGTTTATAAGAATATCTTTTACAGCATCAGAAGGCAAAACATCTTCTCTCACTAAAAATCCGCCCTCAGCAGTACGAATCCAATAATCAGTATTGCATATGGAATTACGGAATGTCCTGAAGGAAAACTTGCTCTTATTAAGTTTAACAGCAGCGTCAATAATATGTTTACGCAAATTCAACTCGAACCGCAGCTCATCCAGTGAAGCATAATTGTAGATTATACTGTCGGAAGACAGCTTGTTAACGATTTTTCCTTCTTTGCTGCCTGTCGGATAATGCGGCGTTATACCTTCAGGGGTAATTACATTGCCTGATATTCTTATCATTCCCTCACCCCCGATGCCGACATCGCAAGCCTTATCTGTTCTGCAACGGGATACCCCATCCAAAGGCTCCAATAATCGATGTCTTTCTTGTGAAGCATGTGTGAATAGTTCGAAAGAATTATCTTCGTTTTGTCATCCAGGCCTGAGAAATCTTCCAGCAGTTTATACTCACTTTCATCGAGGGTTTCAATAATCTTGCCTGTGCTTACGAATACAGCCTTATTAAGGTATTTCCCTTCATATATGACGCGGTATGGAATGGGATTTCCTGTTTGCTGGTAGCTTTCCCCGGTGTAATACAAGTACATAATGTTGTCTTCAAGCCAGTCTGTAACGCTGAGATACTGGGCCTGTCTATTATTGTCCCTTTCGCTGCCTATACCGGGAACAAAACTCAGAAGTTCTCTTGCAAGCTCAACATCCTTGGGCTTTTGGGACTGTATATATTTAGCAATTAATACCAGGCTGTCGGGATATCGGGCTTCAAAAAAGGCCCAAAGCAGGTCATTATAAAAAAAGCCTTTGCGGTTTCGTGCAAAAATCATATCTACGATCGCCGGCAAAACTGTCCTGTCAGCGTATACTTTTCCGAGAATTAAAGCCGCAGCATCCAACAAACTGTCATAATTATCATCCAGGCCATCATCCTCTGCGCCTGAAACCAATATCCACTGCAGCATGGAACAAACTGATTTTACATAGTCATAAGAAGAGTTTTCAAGTACTGTAGTATTTTTTGAACCTGTCTGCAGTTCATCTATCAGCCCGAGAGCCATTTTATTACGCGTGCACAGCTTCTTATAGAACGCCTCTGCTTCAACTTCCGGTTTGAGCATATAAAGGCAGCCGAAGTATAAATTTTCATCATTGATTGCTGCTGCAGCCTCATCCGGATTGTTGCTAACCAAATCTTCAAAATATGCCTTTAGCCCTTGAATTCCTTTTTTCGCTTTTGTATTGTTGAGTGGGTTATCTATTTTTGAGGCAGGATAACTATCAACATTTCTTCTTTTATAGTATTCCATTCTCCCGTGTATTGGGATCTTGATACCCGTATAAGGGCATCTGAAAAAGAATGCCATTACCAGCTCATCTCCACATTTCATATAATATACATAATATGAAATATGGAGAAAGGTGTGAACTATTCGTGCTTATGCCTGGTAATAGCAAATCATAACCACCCGTCCAACGGGTGGTTTGCACTAAGGCTATAAGCCTTTTTTACCGGCCAGCGCCTAAAGACGCTGGCTTTCACTTTGTTCAAGCCACTACGGCATTGCCACTTTTGC
>JBLNDG010000093.1:0-16380 GCA_050261415.1 Caulobacteraceae bacterium
AGGGATATAAAATCCCTTTGTGTTTTTAGCTCTCTGCCTATTTCATATTTGAAGCGCTGTCACCTGCTATACATCCGAAGGTTATGATATCAGCTATGGCATTTCCTCCGAGACGGTTGCCGGCATGAATGCGCCTGTAACTTCGCCTGCAGCATAGAAGCCCGGGATGACCTTGCCGCTTTTGTCCAATACACGTGCGGATGAGTCTATTTCGAGACCGCCCATTGTATGGTGTATGGATGGTGATCTAGGAGTAGCATAGAAAGAACCAACTTCAATCTTCGGACCGAAGTTCTTTTTTCCAAAATCAGGGTCATTGCCATTGTCTATGTAGCTATTGTATTTCTTTATTTCGTTTACCAGGTTGTCGGCAGGCACTCCGATCTGCTTTGCGAGATCTTCCAGAGTATCAGCCTTGTATATGCTCTTTGTCTTTATAAGGTCTTCTATATTGTCTCCCCAGCCGTTCTTTCCGTCCGGTTTGATTCCTGCGGTGTTCTTATCGCATATGATGTAGAACAATCCGTCCTTCTGAGCCAGTGCAGCTTTTGAGAGTACATCCCTTTCGGCATATTCATTTACAAAACGTTTTCCGTCCTTGTTTACAAATACCTGGGACTCAGCACTGCCCCAAACTCCACCTGACAGTGCACCTGTATCAGGATGAGAGCTTGGCGTCAACTGTACAAAGCCCATACCTATAAGGTTGGCTCCTACTGCTTCACCCATGACTATACCGTCACCGGTTGCGTTTGGAGTATTTGTAGTTTTCATATCATTAGGAATCTTTTCCCAGTAGGTGTTATATTTAGCAGCCATTGCGGGATTAGCTCCATAACCTCCGGTAGCCATTACAACGCCCTTGTTTGCTTTGAGTACTACCGGTGTCCCGTCTGTTTTAACAGCGTTTATTCCGGTAACTCTGCCGTTTTCCATAATAAGTTCAGTACCTTTGGTTTCAAGCATGATCTGTACGCCCAGCTTGTCGCAGGCTGCTTTGAGTCGGTTGATATAGCCTGTACCTACAGGTTCAGTATTGCTGTGAGTCCTTGGCCAAAGAGCACCGAGAACTGTATATATCGAATCTTGAACTTCATTCCATAACTTTCAAGCCATTCAATAGACTTCGGTACGTTTGTGCAAAGTGTGCGAACCAAATCAAGCTTTCCGGTAATTGTATTTCCTTTTAAATCAGTTCTTTTACCGCCTATATAAGCCTGAATCAGCTGAAGTACTTTAATGTCTTCAATTTTTCCGTTTTCATACTTGACGCTGACTTTAATGGCGCCATGTATCCCGGTGCATTCACCTACAAAAGAACCCTTATCAGCTGTAACTGCCGCTGCCGGCTTCAGTAATACAGCACTGCTGTATTTTTACAATGATTGATTATTTAAAGTTACCATAAATATTTTACGAAATATTTATTCCAAAGTCAACATAAACTGGTACAAAGTCCACAAAATACCTCATAATTTTGCAGACATAAGGAATGATATTTTAAAGAAGAGCTTATAGACAGTAATTTATGGTAACAAATACCAGAAAAGAAAAATAGATAAGGCAGACTTAGAAGGGATTAGAAATAAAAATAAGTGCCACGCTTAATTGAAACCGGCACTTACTTTGTGTAAATGATTAATTTCAAGAGTTTCTGCTCATAATACGAAATTGCTCCTGTATTATCTTTGACCAATCCAGTACTGCATCCATTTTATCATCCTGCGTGCACCATTTTAAAAGCATACCTGTAAATACTGCTATACAATGCATATAAGTATAATCTTCGTTAAAGCTTGTACGGAAGGCGTTTTCTTCCAAGCCTTTCCGTACCAATGCTGTAAGTGTATCGACATAAGTACGGCCAAGAATATGGACCTCAATACAGGAACGGACTTGTCCCTCATAAGAAGCACGGGTCATTTCCTTGCCTATATACTTGAAATATTCAAATGCACTCATGTTTAAACCAATCAGTTGATCGATTACTGGAGTATTTGAATCCAATACAAAATTCTTTTCTATAAATTTATCCAAACCTGAATTAACGGATAATGTAACAATGTGGTCTTTTGATGTAAAAAAATGATAGAAAGCTCCTTTGCTTAACCCGCACTCTGCAGATATATTATCTATGGTAACCTTATTTACTCCATATTTTAAAAACAAAGCTATTGCAGAATCCAATAATGCCTGTTTGGTATGATTTGATTTGCTATCCCTTGCAGTTGGCTTAATAGACACGAATATCATCCTTTCTCGAACTGAAGCAATTTCTTTAGTTTTCATTCTATAAGTTGTTCAATAATAAGTCAATATAATGTAAAGTAAACAAAAATTATAAAAAGGTGTCAAATGTTTGTTTGATACTTGACAAACAATGCACATGATAATTATACTAAAAAGTGAAAAACATACCAAAGTACGTACCGAAGTATGTTAAAAGAATGGAGGTTGGAATGTATGCAAAGCAAAAGGAAAAAAATTCTTACAGCTTTATTCCTGTGCGTATTCGTGCTCATGTCTGTCATGACAGGATTCGGACCAAACTTGAATGCGTCGGCTGCGGGATATAAGGCCGGAACCTACACATCAGTGGGAAATGGACACAATGGAGCTATTAAAGTTGAAGTAACATTCACCGATAGTTCCATTAAAAGTGTTAGAGTATTGTCACACAGTGAAACAAAGGGAATCAGTGATGCTGCCATAAGCAGAATCCCTCAAAAAATCGTAGAGGGTCAGACCTTAAAGGTTGATGCAGTTACAGGTGCATCCGATAGTTCAAAAGGGATTTTAGAGGCAGTAGCAGCATGTGTAAAGCTTGCCGGGGGAAATGTAGACGCATTGAAGGCCGCAGTACCGGCAAATGCACCAGCAGCTACAGGCAAGACAATAGAAAAGGAAACTGATGTGCTGGTAATAGGAGGTGGCGGCGCAGGATTGACTGCCGCAAATGCAGCACTGCAAAACGGTGTCAAAAATGTATTACTGATAGAAAAGCTTCCTGCCTTTAGCGGAGCGTCGGCTCTTGCCGGAGGCCTTGCAGGCGGTACCTCAGAATTACAGAAGTCATTCGGACTGACAAACGATACTCCCGAAAAAATATTCATGGACCTTATGAAGGGCGGCAAATTTGCCAATGATGCACGTCTGACATGGGTTCTGGCAAATAACATGGGTCCGACAGTTGATTGGCTTATTAAAAATATGAGTGTTCCTATTGAAAAACAGTTTTCCAATTTCCCTGAGCATTCCGTACAGAGGTCTTATTCAGTAACAGGCGGAAGCGGAAACATGCTTAATATTTTGGCTAAGAAGTTTACTGACGCCGGCGGAAAAATAATGATGGAAACAACAGCACAGAAGTTCATAATGAACGGAAATACTGTAGTCGGTGTAATAGCAAAGGATGTAAATGGCAATACGATAAATATAAAAGCTAAGAAAACAATTCTTGCAACCGGGGGCTTTGGAAACAATCCAAGCATGCTTTCGGATGCCTTGTCAGGGATACTCTTTTATGGCGCTGCGTCCTCAACAGGTGAAGGTATAAACATGGCCAAGGATATTGGTGCCCAATTGCAGTTCATGGATTATGCAAAAACATATCCCCAGGGCATTGAGGTTAAACCTGGAATCGGACGTGTCGCAACAGTACACAGCATGCTCACCACACAAAAGACCGGTGCTATATATGTAAACAAAGAGGGCAAGCGTGTTATAAATGAAAACCTGGATTTTGTATCTATAAAGAATGCAACAAAGCAGCAGACAGACAAGATTATTTTCCTTGTAATGGATCAAAAAGCTTGGGATAAATGGAGTACTGATGCAAATAATGATGTAAGCCCTGCAGGACGTTTCACATATGAAGAACAGGAAAAGTGGTTTAATACACCCGGTGGTACGCCAATTTTCCGCCGCGGAACTAATTTGAAGGAAGTTGCTGCAGCCGCAGGAATAGACGGTACTGCATTGAAGGAAACCATCGATAACTGGAACAATATGGTTAAAGCGGGAAAAGACACTCAGTACGGACGTAAAGAACTATTCCCAATAGATACAAATGGAAAATACTATATTATTGAGCAGAAGCTTCGTTTTGCAACCACTCTTGGCGGTGTTCGCGTGACAGAGGATTTCAAAGTTGAAAATACAAAAGGAGAAGCTATTCCGGGATTATATGCTGCCGGTGAAGTTGTCGGCGGTGTCCATGGTTATGAATCCATGCCTACCTGCATGCTATCATGGGCTGTTACATCCGGTAAACTGGCAGGAGAAAAAGTTGCACAAGAGCTAAAATAGCATACTATATAAAATAAGACCCCTCCTAAAAGCCTCGTAATTGCGAAATAAACTCGTAACTACGAGGCTTTTTTTCATGGGAAAGAATCAGGATATAATGCCGCAGCTATCATAAATAAGAGAGAATTATCTATTGTTCTTGTTTATCATTTTTTTGGGGTGTATTATGAAAATAAATATCTGTGAAGCTTAAAAGGAGAAAGCAATTATGAAGCAAATATTGAATCCATTTCAATTATCTGAAGTCAGGCTTCTGCCGGGTTTATTAAAGAACAGGGCGGAACTCAACAGGAAATACATGATGAGCCTCGAAAATGAAAACCTGCTTCAGAACCACTATCATGAAGCAGGATTGTGGAATCCTCCGTTCCATCCTGAGAACTGCCATTGGGGGTGGGAATCGCCTACCTGCCAGATAAGGGGGCATTTTCTGGGACACTGGCTGTCCGCGGCAGCCAAAATATATACCGCTAACGGCGACATGGAAATAAAGGCAAAGGCGGAGCATATAGTGTCTGAACTCGGGCGCTGCCAGAAGGAGAACGGCGGGGAGTGGGTAGGTTCAATCCCGGAAAAATATCTTTATTGGATTGTTGAAGGCAAGAGGGTGTGGGCACCCCAATATACTATTCATAAGTCCCTGATGGGGCTTTATGATATGTACGAATATGCAGGCAGCGAACAGGCTTTGGAAATACTAGAGAAAGCGGCAGACTGGTTTGTAAGGTGGACAGGAGGGCTGTCACAGGAGCAAATGGATAGGGTTCTTGATGTTGAAACAGGGGGTATGCTTGAGGTATGGGCTGACCTGTACGCGGTTACCCGTCGTGATGAACATCTTGAGCTGATGAGGAGGTATGACAGGCGCCGTCTTTTTGACAGGCTTGTTGCCGGGGAGGATGCACTGTCTAATATGCATGCCAATACTACCATACCTGAAGCGCTCGGAGCTGCCCGTGCCTGGGAGGTAACCGGGGAGAAACGCTGGAGGGATATTGCCGAAGCTTATTGGAGGCTTGCTGTGACAGAAAGGGGTTATTTCTGCACAGGAGGGCAAACCAGCGGCGAATTGTGGACGGAGCCCTTCGAATTTTTACCGTGGCTTGGTGATGAAACCCAGGAATTATGTACGGTTTATAATATGATAAGGCTGGCGGAGAAGCTGATGACCTGGACGGGAGATCCGGCATATGCCGACTATATCGAACGCAACCTGTACAACGGCATACTGGCACAGCAGAACGGGGAAACAGGAATGCCCGCATATCACCTTCCATTAAAGCCCGGCGCAGTTAAACGGTGGGGTTCTCAGACCAATGATTTCTGGTGTTGCCACGGTACAATGCTGCAATCATATTCCAAGAATGAAGGGATGATTTATTACAGGGATGAAGAAGGTATTGCCGTATGCCAGTATTTCCCCTCAGAATTGAACTGCAAAATGGAGGGTACAACCTTGAAGCTGGTGCAGACAGGCAGGGAGCCCTTAGATAAATATGCGGTTACAAACCTGGAAGCTGACAGGACTATTTTCCCGGACAGCTTCAGTATGAATTTTGAAGTCAGCTGCGGAGAGCCAAGGGATTTTACCCTGAAATTCAGGCTCCCATGGTGGATAAGCGGAACACCTGTTATTTCAGTTGACGGCGAAAGACAGGAGATAAGCCAAAACGAAAGAGGATTTTACCACGTACAACGCACCTGGAAAGCTGACAGCATAAGCATAGAGTTTCCTAAAAAGCTCAGTTGCAGCAGGCTTCCGGACAGCCCGGAAATGGCGGCTTTCATGGACGGACCTATTGTACTGGCAGGTATCTGTGATAATGAAAGAACATTACACGGCAATGCCGACAGTCCGGAAACAATGCTGAGAAGCTATGACGATGCACTTTTCAAATATCTGCACCGGACATACTTTACAAGGAACCAGGCTATGAATTTTCAATTCATCCCTTTGTATGCCGTAAAGGATGAAAGATATACAGTATATTTTCCTGTAAAGAGCATATGACAAAAGCCTTCCCAATCCATGATTTTTCATGTTTGGGAAGGCTTTTTATAAGGAGTTGGACTATGCTATTGCTGAGGTCTGCTTGCATGCACTGGTACTAGACCTCTGTCCACAGATTTAATTTTAAAAATACATTGTGATGGCATTGTGATGAAATTGTGGCAGATTTGTAAGTATGAAAGGCAAATAAACAAATATTGACATTTATAAAAAAGATTATTATAATATAGTTAGAATTCTAATTATGAGATGGAGATATTAATATGCATAAATTGCCTTTAATGCCCAAGATGGGTGTGATATTCCTCAGCTGGCGCCGCAGCCTGCAGAAAAACCTGGTTCCGCACAAAATTACTTTGAAACAGGAATACGTGTTGAACCAGCTTCTTAAGAAGGATTTTCTTTATCCTTCACAAATTGCAGATATGCTTTTTTGTGACCGTCCTACCTGCACTGTTATCATCAAGAACATGGAAAGGGAGAAATGGATCAGGAGAGAAAAAGATATTGAAAATGCCAAGCAGGTAAGAATTTATATTACCGAACAGGGAAAAGAGAAAATAGTCTCATTAAAAAGTGCGTTGAGTTCAAAGGGAGAAGAGAATTTGGACCCTCTTGCCTGTTTGTCCGAAGAAGAAAAGGAGCAATTGGATTTGATTTTAAGTAAGGTTTTATCTTATTTAAAGGTGAAGGAAGGCAACAAATAAATTTTTTTGCCTATATAGCTAGAGTTCTAATAGTAATATATGGAGATGATTGTATGAATCCCACTCTAAATACCGTACATTCCATGCATTCAACGCATGGCAGTTTAAATGAACATTTCAAGCTTCCGCAGAAGTATTGCTTTCCGATAGTGGCGCTCATATTGGGATATTCTGAAAATGGCGGAGTGGTAAGGGGAAGGCTGGATGGTCCCGGGGTTGTCCACTATCAGGAGTACCACAGATTGGATGAGACAGAACTTGAAGAGCAGGTAAAGGAATACGATATGGAAGATAAAAATATGGGAGTGGTTTTCTTTAAGAGCAGCAAAGAACAGCCTTACAGCAGATATCTTGACTGGTTCTACCGTATCTGGTCCAGACCCAAACCGGAGTTCTATGAAGGCAGGAAGGTTGAAATTATGCAATTCCTGAAGAAGACCGGTTTCATTGAGTAAAGGTAATAAAAGAAGGAGGAATTTTAATGGACGTTTATGAAGCTATCTTTTCGAGGAGAACGGTGAGGGATTTTAAAGACAGGGCAATAGAAAGGGACATACTGGAGAAAATTATCGATGCTGGACTGCAGGCACCTTCAAATAACCATATGAGACAGTGGGAATTTATCATTTTGGATAATGGCCCTGAAAGGTTAAGGGCTATTGAAAAGGTGGAAAAAAACCTCACTGAAGGTGATGCTTTGCTGGCTTTGGATAATTGGGGATTTACGGACAAATTCCAGTGTGACATGTATATAGATGCGATTCCGAAACAGTATAGGATGCTTTTGGATTCAGGCAGCCTCATAATTCCATGCTTCCGGCAGAAGAGCCCGCTTTTAAAGCCTGACTCCCTATCAGGGCTGAACGGTTTTGCTTCAATATGGTGCTGTATTGAAAACATGCTGCTGGCAGCGGTTGCCGAAGGGATATACGGTGTGACAAGGATACCTGATGACGAGGAAACTGTACACATAAAGACAGTATTAAATATACCGGATGAGTATGAAGTACCCTGCTATTTGGCTTTAGGGTATCCGGAAGAAAACAAAGCTGATATCAAACAGCATACGATAAAGGCATCAGAAAGAATGCATTACAACACCTTCCGTTGTGTGAAAATATAGCGCCGGCATCTGCGCCTGCTCAAGAGTATTTATTCGCGAAAGTGACAGTAGAAAGTAGTTGGAAAGAAGAATATAATTAGAATTGTAAAGACTTGGTTTTCGATGATTTTATTGAAAACTACAGGTGCAAAGGAGATAAACAATGGATAAGGATAAGAGGATTGCTGTTCTGATTGATGCTGACAATGTATCAGATAAATATATCAAATACATAATTGATGAAATTTCAAATCATGGAATACCAACATATAAAAGGATTTATGGGGATTGGACCAAGCCCCAGCTAGCTTCGTGGAAGAATGTATTGCTCAATTATTCAATAACTCCAATACAACAATATAGTTATACTACAGGTAAAAATTCAACCGATTCAGCATTAATAATTGATGCCATGGATATACTTTATTCGAATAATGTGGATGGGTTCTGTATTGTTTCAAGTGATAGTGATTTTACTAGATTAGCGGCTCGCCTAAGGGAAGCAGGTATGTATGTTATTGGGATGGGAGAAAAGAAAACTCCTACGCCATTCATATCGGCCTGTGAAAAGTTCAAATATCTTGAAGTCTTAGTTTCAATGGCATCAAAACCCGAGGTATCCAAAAGTGTTAAAGTAATACAAGCGCAAGAAGAGGAAAAGGTGGGTATGGTTAGTATCGATAAGTTGATAGAGACTATTAAAACCATTATTACTGAGATTTCAGATGAAGACGGTTGGGCGTTTTTAGGTGAATTAGGAAGTACTCTTACCAAGCGTTATCCGGATTTTGACACTAGAAACTACGGTTATACAAAGCTTACGCCTTTTGTATCCTCTTTAAACCAATTTGATATAAAATCAGCAAAAACTAGCAATCCCAATATAAGTCTTAAATATATCAGAAATAAAGAATAAGGAGTTGTGTTTTTTCCTGTAATATAAATAGGTTAAAAAGATGAGGGCGATGTTTGATGTTACGGTTCTTGGGGAGTTGCCGATAGATTTTACTCCTGCGGGGGTATCGGAGTATGGAAATATATGCTACGAGCGGAATCACGGAGGTGCTCCGGCAAATATGATTTAATAAGGAATTCGCAATACGTAACAGCGTTGATACTTGTAACAGTAGGCGCTGATGGCTGCTTTTGCAGGAAGGGAAACGAGACAGGTTCCGCAGAAACCATCAGGCAAATAAAGGCGGTTGATACTACAGGGGCGGGAGATGCCTTTCAGGGGGCAGAGGAAGTGATGAGCCTTATAAATGAAGCACATTCTGCTTCCAAACAATAATAAGCATAGAGCCGGAAAGAAATTTCCGGCTTTTAAATTTTTTTGAAAAAACAGAAAAATAACTATAGACATTTTAATGATATCTTTATAGCATTGCAGGGGAAGATGGGCGGAACCAAAAAGGATATTGACGGGATTAAGAAGGACTTCAGGGTGTATGTCGAGTATTTCTTTGAAAACCCCAATGTTTTTAAGTTTTTCTATTTCCATCGCCTGTACAGACCTGTCGGAGAAACTGGAGATACGCAGGAAGAACCTGATTTTGATGCTATGTGGGAAGAAACCTTCAGGGAATTTGTACAATCGGGCAAGCTGCGGGGGTCGGACATTGAGGTACTGGCCAAAACACTGATTTATACCATACACGGGCTGGTAACGCTATGCTTTTCCGGTAACGGGAATTTGACAGAGGAAAAGGTGTATAAGGATTTGGACATACAAAATGTAGATTTGTCAAAGGTCGGGGATGGAACCTACACGGGCGGCTACAAAGTATTTCCGGTAGCAGTTGAAGTCAGGGTGAGGGTAGAAAACCACAGTATAACAGAGATCGAGCTTGTTAAGCATACCAATGGACAGGGTGCCCCCGCGGAAGTAATACCGCGCAGGGTTATAGAGTCCCAGTCCCTGGATGTGGATATAGTCTCCGGCGCCACATACAGCAGCAAGGTAATATTAAAATCAATAGAAAATGCATTAAAAAGTGCAAACAAATAGAAATAGGGGTAATTTATATGAGTAATGTAGAAATCTATTATTTTTCAGGGACCGGTAATTCATTACACGTAGCGAGAGAGCTACAGGAGCGGATCCCGGAAACAAAGCTTATACCGATTGTAAGCCTTTTGAACAAGGAAGTTATTGAAACTAATGCGGAAACGATAGGATTTGTTTTCCCGATATATTTGACAGCAATCCCAATACCCGTGAAAAATTTTATTAAAAAACCGGACTTAAGATCGGCCAAATATATTTTCGCAATGGCGACACGAATCGGAACTACTCACAGCGCTTTTATAAGCGTAGAAAAAATATTGAAGAAAAAAGGCAAAAGGCTGAATTCACATTTTTCTCTTAATATGGCGAGCAATGATCCAAAATTTGATTACAAAGTTCCAACAGAAGAAGAAATAGCAAAATTGGAAGCAGCAGTTCACGAAAGGCTTGATTCTATTGCGGGCATTATAAAAAATAAAGAAAATAATAGGGAGAAGGATATTTACTGCACATCCCGTGTCCGTTTCCTGGGGCTTACTTCTTTGCTGGTGACTCTTACAGAACGTCTTAAAGACAATTTATATGCCGATTCAAAATGCACTGGGTGTGGGATATGTGAAAAGGTTATAAAAATGGAGGATGGAAAACCTGTATGGCAGGATGATATTAAATGCTATCACTGTGCTGCATGCCTCAATTATTGCCCTATGCAGTCCGCCCAGATAAAATCATACACTGAAAAAAACGGAAGGTATTCTCATCCATATGCAACTGTAGAAGATATAGCAGTGCAAAAACATGATGCCGCCCTGTAATGGTATATATCATAAATTGGATAAATTTAATGCAGAATATGAATAACTATACAGATTAAAGGCGTGGTGACAAATGAAGCAGCAAGGAATGGTTTTTGAGAAGGAAATTACAGTAAGGCTGAGGCTACAGTATCTTTTGTACCTACCCCCTGAATACGGCGCCGACAAGGCCAAAAAGTGGCCTCTATTGGTTTTCCTGCATGGAGCGGGAGAAGTGGGGGACAATCTTGAACTGGTAAAGAGGTACGCGATTCCAAGGATGATAGAGGCGGGTCAGGACTTTCCTTTCCTGGTAGTATCGCCTCAGTGCCATGAGAATACTTATTGGGATATGCACTTTGAAGCAATGGATGAGCTTATCAGTGATATTGAGGATAAATATGCGGTTGATAGCGGCAAAATATATCTTACAGGTATAAGTATGGGAGGCTTCGGGTGCTTTGATTTCGCAATGGCTTATCCCGGACGGTTTGCGGCAGTTGTTCCGGTTTGCGGCGGTGCCAGCTATCCGGAACTTGCCGAGGTGATAAAGGATGTTCCGGTATGGGTGTTCCATGGTGCAATTGATGAGGCAGTGCCGGTTGAGGAGTCGGAAAAAGTGGTAAAAGTATTAAGAGGCTGCAAAGGTAATGTGAAGTTTACAGTGTACCCGGAAAATGGCCATGATGTATGCTCCCTGGCTTATCTGCACCCAGGGCTTTTTGAATGGCTTCTTCAGCAGAGGAAAGAAGTAAGCTAACAACCTGATAAAGCTAGAAAATAAAGGCGTGTGGGAAAAATTAACAATTTCTGCATGTCTTTAATTATGTAAATTTTAAATTTAAAGATAACAAATACAAATATGCGCAAGTTAAAGCAACTAATATGCTATGCATTTAAACAGTGCAAAAATCTTCAAATTTATATTTTTTACGAAAAATGGGGATACTAAATAGTTTGTAAAAAAATATTTGCAGTGCTAGAATAGTTTCATGTTGTAAAGTAATAATTTTCTTGGGAAGGATATATGTGTGAGTACTTGTAGTGATATGGAAGTCAAGGATATATATAGCAAATCGTTGAAATACATGATTGTAACTTTTATCCTTTTGCTGCTTGTTTTTTATAATAATAAATCAATTGCTTTTACGTATGTTTTGGGGGGGCTCGCGTGTCTCGGCAACTTCAGACTTTTAATTAGATCAATAGAGGGCATGTTTGGCACAAGAACCCACACCAAAGCTTTTTTTAATTGCTTTTATGGGCTAAGATTTCTTATCGTACTTTTTGTCTTGTGGTGTGCTGTTAGGATAAGCATTGTAAATCTGATTTTTGCCATGCTCGGTCTCATGTGGCTGAAGTTGGTAATAACTTTGCAGGCAATATTTATAAATATAAAAGTTAGATAGGTCCGGAGTGATGAATTATGCATGAAATTAAACTATTCGGTATAAATGTTCAGATCGCCCAATCAATAATAAACATGTGGTATATAATGCTTGTGCTTGCTTTGATAGCGCTGGGAATAAATATATACTTGAAAATGGGAAAGTTCAAGCTGGTACCTGAAAGCAAATTTCAAATATGTGTAGAGGCTATTGTTGAATTTTTCTATAACATATCCAAATCAACAATGGGGGAAAAGAATGCTCAGCTGGCTCCATATATAGGTACTATTTCGATATTTCTGTTACTTTCAAACCTGGTAGGGCTGCTAGGCATGAGAAAGGTCCCGACTACAGATTACTCAGTAGCTTTGGGCTTCGCTCTTACCACATTTTTTATAGTGCAGTCACACCAATTGAAAGCTCACGGGCTAAAGGGATATGTAAAGGAAATATTCGTGCCGATTCCTCTGTTGTTTCCCCTTAACCTGCTGGAAAAGTTTACACCGGTGCTTTCAATGAGTCTGCGTCTTTTTGGGAATATAACCGCAGGAGTCATAATAATGGAGCTTGTATATAGCGCATTAAGGAGTGTTTCGGTATTCGCCATGGCATTTGTGCCGGTGCCTCTGCATTTTTACTTTGATATATTCGACGGATTTATACAAACCATGGTGTTTGTGATTCTCACAATGGAGTTGACTGCCAATGCAACAGCAGTTGATGAATAAAAACAGATTAAGTTAGGGGTGATAATCATATTAAACTAATGTTAAGGATGATAAATAGAAATTATATAAATTTATTTAGCTAAATCATTTATCTAAAGGAGGAAAAATAAATGGATCCAAGAGCATTTGTAATAGTTGGTTGTGCAATAGCCGCTGCAATCGCTGTACTAGTAGCTGCTGCTGCAGCAATAAGTGAAGGACTGGCAACGGCAAAGGCGGTAGAAGCAGTAGGCAGACAGCCTGAAGCAAGAAGTGAAATAGTCTCGACACTTATTATCGGTAATGCTCTCACAGAATCAAACTCAATATATGGTCTTCTGATATCTCTGCTTATCATTTTCGTATTGTCAGGAAAACTAGGCTAGGATGAGGGATGTTGGCAAACCATCTCTTAAGTATGAGGAGGCTTGATGCCTCCGTGCTTTATATTAGGGGGCTTGGAGGGTAATATATGAACGAGTCTATAGTAGATTTGAATTTAAATATGTGGACAGTGTTCTTTACTCTTTTTAATGCAGTTGTGCTTTACCTGATACTAAGAAAACTATTGTTTGCCCCTGTGAAGAATTTCATGGACCAGAGGCGTGATGCAATAGCAGATGAATTTAAAAAGGCTGGCAGCCTAAAGGATGAAGCCGGTGCCCTAAAGGGTTTATATGAAGGCAAGCTTGCCAATATTGAAGACGAGAAGAAGGAAATATTGGATGAAGCAAGAAAAATGGGCAGTTATGTTTATGAAAAGAGTAAGAAGGAAGCAGAAAAAGAAAAAGAAAGAATATTGAAGAGTGCCGAGATAGAGAAAAGACATATGTATGATAAGGCGAAAGAAGATTTGAAGAAGGAAACAGCCCTTATGTCCATAGGTATTGCAGAAGGGATTTTGAAAAAAGAGATTGACAGCAAAACTAACGAGCATATCCTGGAAATGTTGCTGGATGATATATCGAAAGTAAAGGTGTAGGGTGCTGTTATGATTGAGAATGCAAGTAAAAGATACAGTCAATCTCTGTTTGAAGCTGCATTGGAGCAGGGCAAGCTCGACACGGTTTTTGAGGAACTGGCAGATCTAAAAAGAGTAATTGAGGGTAATCAGGCTTTCTTTAAAGTCCTTGAATATCCCTTTATTACTTTGGATGAAAAAATAAAAACAATCAATGAAGTTTTTTCCAAAAGCTTCGATGAAGAAATATGCGGGTTTCTTAAGGTTCTGATAGAAAAGGATAGAGTTTATCTCATTGATGAAATTATTACGGACTTTGAGGAATTATATTATGATCATAAACGCCTGCTCAAAGTACAGGTAACATCAGCTTTTGAAATAAGCGAGAGCTATAAGGAGCGACTTAAGACAAAGCTTGAGGAGCTTTTCGGCCAACATGTTGTCATTGATGTTAAGATAGATTCTTCAATAATTGGAGGGCTATTCATCAGGGCAAAGGATAAGGTGATTGACGCAACGGTTAGCGGAAAGCTGGAGAGAATGAAAAGCGAGCTTGTAGAGGAAAGACATTGACAAAGACTGAGGTGAGATAATGAGTATAAAACCGGATGAAATAAGCGGGATCCTGAAGGAAAGGATCAAGCATTTTGACCAGAGACTACAGTCAAATGACATAGGAACAGTAATACAGGTCGGGGACGGTATCTCCCGTGTCTATGGTTTGAAAAACTGTATGGTAAACGAATTGCTTGAATTCCCCGGCGGGGTGTACGGGATGGCATTGAACCTTGAAGAAGATAATATAGGCTGTGTTCTTCTCGGCCCTGATAAGGATATAAAAGAAGGGGACATAGTAAAAAGCACCGGAAAGATTGTTGAAGTTCCTGTTGGTGAAGAGCTTCTGGGCAGGGTTGTTGATGCCCTTGGAAACCCGATAGACGGCAAGGGGGCAATAAAAAGCGATAAATTCAGGACTACCAGGACAAATGCACCGGGTATAGTGGAAAGAAAACCGGTAAATCAGCCGCTGCAGACAGGTATTAAAATAATAGATGCTTTGACTCCGATAGGTAAGGGACAGAGACAGCTCATAATAGGAGACAGGCAGACAGGAAAAACAACAATAGCCGTAGACACGATAATCAACCAAAAGGACAAGGCGGTAATATGTGTTTATGTAGCTATAGGCCAGAAGGCTTCAACAGTGGCGCAAATCGTTGAAACCCTGAAGAATAAGGGAGCAATGGAATATACAATAGTAGTATCGGCATCAGCCAGTGAGCCTGCGCCTCTTCAGTACCTGGCACCCTATGCAGGATGTGCCATGGCTGAAGAGTTCATGTACAACGGCAGGGATGTGCTTATCGTCTATGATGATTTATCAAAGCATGCTGTTGCATACCGGTCAATGTCGCTGCTTCTGAGGAGACCGCCAGGAAGAGAGGCCTACCCCGGAGACGTATTCTATCTGCACTCAATGCTTCTTGAAAGATCCGCCAAGCTAAGTGATGAGCTGGGCGGAGGGTCGCTAACGGCGCTGCCTATTATTGAGACGCTGGGCGGAGAACTCTCATATATACCTACAAATGTTATTTCCATAACCGACGGGCAGATATTCCTGGAATCTGAGCTGTTCTTCTCAGGTATCAGACCTGCAATGAACGTTGGTATATCTGTATCAAGAGTCGGCGGGAGCGCGCAAATAAAGGCAATGAAAAAGGTTTCCGGGAAACTGAGGTTAAGCCTTGCACAGTTCAGGGAATTGGCAGCTTTTGCACAATTCGGCTCCGAGCTCGATAATGATACAAGACAGATACTTGACCAGGGTGAGAGGATACAGGAGCTTCTGAAGCAGCCCCAGAACGCAACTATTCCTGTTGAAGAACAGGTTGTAAGCATATATGCAGTTTCCAATGGTTACGCAAAGGATATCAAAACGAACCAGATCAGCGAATTTGTAAAGGAACTTGTCGAATACGTCAGAAACTGCTATGACGACATTCTTTCAAGCATAGCCGAGACTAAAGAACTCAACGAAGAGGCAGAGAACAGGCTAAAGCAAGCTATTGAAGAGTTCAAGAAAAAAATTGTTATGTAGATATATTTATGAAATATCATAGCATGTAAAACCGGAGTGATTTGATTGTCTGGATTAAATGATGTAAAAAACAGAATAAAGAGTGTCAAAAGCATAAAGCAGATTACGAAGGCAATGAATCTTGTCGCAACGATAAAGTATAAAAAGGCAAGGGAGAGCGCCGAGCATATCAGGCACTTTATGGATGAGCTCAAGGGTACTGTTGAAAATATGTATAACTTCAGGCTTGAAAGTGTGCAAAGCGCATATACAGAGGTGCGGGAAGTGAAGAAAACCCTCGCAGTTATAATTTGCTC
>JBLNDG010000094.1:0-18625 GCA_050261415.1 Caulobacteraceae bacterium
CACAGAAGGTGGGACAGGAAGCGAACCCAAGCAACTATCTCCTGATGCATGCAATGGGACCCAATGTGGCAGGAGTTATAGGCTCAGCAGTTGCAGCTGGGGTACTGCTCGCAATGCTGGGATAATAAATATAATTGAGATGCAGACATTATTTTATGTCTGCATTTCTCATTGTCTCCGAGCTTTTATTTAAGTCATGCATATTCTGCTGCCAGTCTTGGTTATAGTTTGAAATGGTACAAAGTTGTAGTAAAATAATATACAGGGCCATAGACAATTAGCTATACGTAGTGTTTTAAGGGGTGTTGATATGAAATATAGGATACTGGAAGAGCTGAAATCCAAGAGTAACGGTTACCTATCCGGGGAAGAAATAAGCAGAAAGTTTGGAATTTCAAGGACAGCAGTTTGGAAATATATAAACAAGCTGAGAGATGAGGGATATGGCATTGAGTCCCAGACCAACAACGGGTACAGGCTTGTTGACAGCCCTGACTCTTTATCGCCTGTTGAAGTGTTGCCGCTTTTAGAAACAGAGTTTTTGGGAAGGGAAGTAATATATCTTGACAGCATAGACTCTACAAACGCGTATGCTAAGAAAGCCGCTGAAAATACCTTCTGGGATGGAACGGTGGTAATAGCTGATGAGCAGACCTGCGGGAGGGGAAGGCTTGGAAGACAGTGGATTTCGCCAAAGGGAAAGGGCATTTGGATGTCCATGCTGCTAAAACCTGATATTCTGCCTTCCGATGCATCCAAAATAACACTGGTTGCGGCATATGCGGTCTGCAGGGCATTGGAGGACTGCTGCAAGCTGGATGCAAAAATAAAATGGCCAAATGACATTGTAGTGAATGGCAAAAAGCTTTGCGGCATACTTACCGAAATGAGTGCGGATATTGACGAGATTAAATATGTGGTTGTCGGTATAGGGATAAATGCAAACCTTGATTTGACCGATTTTGGGGATGAAGTTGCTTCTATAGCCACCTCCCTTAAGATAGAAGCAGGTAAGTCCGTAAAGAGGAAAGTAGTTGCAGCAAGTGTGCTTAATGAGTTTGAAAAAGTATATAAAAGCTTTGTTTCAAACGCAAGTATGGAGGACTTTCTGGAAGAATACAAAAGCAGGTCGGCTGTGCTGGGTAAGGATATCAAGGTAATATATAAAAAAGAGGAAATGACCGGAAAGGCTGTAGATATCTCACCTGAAGGACACCTCATTGTACAGCTGCCGGATGGAAGCAAGAAGGCGGTTGTTTCAGGGGAAGTATCGGTAAGGGGCTTATACGGATTTATATAGCGATGTTGAAAAACAGGAATTATGATGTTAAAATAAGACTGCTGAAATAGGATGCCATTACTGGAGCTTTGAAATATATAATTTTGTGGAGGATATAATATGATACTTGTTTTTGACGTAGGCAATACCAATATTGTTCTGGGTGTATATGAAGGCAAAAAGCTCGAAAATTTCTGGAGATTGAAGACGGATGTGGAAAAAACAGCTGATGAATATGGAATGGTGATACACCAGCTTTTCTCCTACCAGGGTTACAAAGCTTCGGACATAGAAGCTGTTGTGATTTCGTCCGTTGTGCCTCCTATAATGTACACTCTTGAACATATGGCGAGGAAATATTTCAACAGGGAGCCTTTGATTGTAGGTCCGGGGATAAAAACTGGCATAAACATAAAATATGATAATCCTAAAGAAGTAGGAGCAGACAGGATAGTAAATGCCGTTGCTGCATACGAGCTTTACGGCGGTCCCCTTATAATTGTGGACTTTGGTACAGCTACCACCTATTGCGCGGTCTCAAAAAACGGTGAATACCTGGGAGGTGCAATATCCCCAGGCGTGAGGATATCCATGGACGCACTCTTTGAGAGGACTGCGAAGCTCCCGAGGGTAGAGCTTGTAAAGCCCGAATCCGTTATATGCAAGAACACTATAAACAGTATACAATCAGGGGTCATCTACGGTTATGTGGGACAGGTTGATTACGTTGTGCAGCGCATGAAGAAGGAGCTTGATGCCCCTGATGCAAAGGTAGTGGCTACCGGAGGCCTCTCCAAGCTGATTGCATCTGAATCGGAGACTATAAAAATAGTAAATGGTCTTTTGACACTGGAAGGGCTGAGAATAATATACGAAAGAAACAGGGAAAGCTAGCTATAAAATGCGACACTGTCGCATTCCGGCAGGGCTCCGAAGTATTTCTTGCAATGCTTGAAATGCGTAACGCGTAACAAAAATAGGCAGGTAGGATATTGATGCAGATAGGAAATGTAAAGCTTCAGAACAATGTATTCCTTGCACCGATGGCAGGAGTAACTGATATGGCTTTCAGGATTCTCTGTAAAAGGCAGGGTTGCGGTCTTACGTATACGGAAATGGTAAGCGCGAAGGGTTTGTTTTATAATAATGAAAATACTGAAATACTGCTGGAGGTCTCGGAAGAAGAGAAACCTGCTGCAGTTCAGGTTTTCGGCAGTGATCCTGAAGTAGTGGCACTGGCCGCAAAGGGGGCTATGCATAGGGGTGCTTCGATAATTGATATAAATATGGGATGCCCCACTCCCAAAATAGTAAAAAACGGTGACGGCAGTGCACTCATGAAAAGACCTGATTTGGTAAGGGACATAGTGAGATACACTGTAAAGGCTGTAAATTTGCCTGTAACGGTAAAAATCAGGAAGGGTTGGGATGAGACATCCATAAATGCTGTGGAGATAGCTTCAATAGCTGCAGAGGAAGGTGCTGCGGCGGTTACTGTGCATGGCCGTACAAGGGAACAGTTTTACAGCGGAACTGCTGATTGGGATATAATAAAGCAAGTGAAGCGGGCAATAGATATACCTGTAATTGGAAACGGTGATATACAAACACCTCAGGATGCAGGAAAAATTCTGGAGGATACAGGCTGTGACGCAGTAATGATAGGAAGGGCTGCGCAAGGCAACCCATGGATATTCGGAAGAACAATTAAGTATCTGCGGACAGGATTGCTGCCCCCTGAGCCTGCTTTCGAAGAAAGAATAGAAATGGTCATGCAGCATATGAACATGGTGATAGAGCTCAAAGGCGAGGAAGTAGGGATAAAGGAGATGCGGAAGCATGCAGCATGGTATCTTAAAGGCATGCCCGGGTCTGCGAAAGTAAAAACTGAAATATACAAGCTGACCAGAGTGAGTGAAGTAAAAGATATTTTAAAACAATATTTAGAGTATATAAAACTCCCGACAATATAAATCTGCCGGGAGTTTATCTTTTTTTCCCATATTGTGAAAAAAAAGCATAAGTATTAAAATAAAGGTGTATACAATATGGTGCACAGAAGAATAATAATCCGGGAAGCGGCAGGCGAGTCCCGGTATATATAGAGGTGTAGGAGATGGATTTTTATAGAATCGGGGATAAAGTAATAAGCATAACCAAGATTAACAACAAGATAAGAGAAATTTTGGAGCTCCGGACCATGGGGATGTCACAACTGGAGGTTGGGGAAAAGCTTGGCGTCGAGAGGACTTTCATATCCCGGCTTGAAGGCTTGGGAGAGATTCGGAAGGGTCAGAGTATTGCCGCAGTTGGATTTCCTATAAAGAACAAGGAAAAGGTTGAGAAGGTATTGAAAAATTATGGCGTTGAGTATTATCTTCTGATGTCGGAAGAGGAGAGGACTGATTTTGTAAGCAACTGCAGTGGTGTTCAGCTTACAAACAGTATTATGGAGCTTATCAACAAGTTCAGAAGCTATGATACCGTTATTGTAATGGCTTCGGATTACAGGATCAAGATAGCCAGAGACCTTCTTGACAATAAGGTTCTTGAGATGGATATAGGAAAATCGCCGATAAAGGAAGATGTAAGTGTAAATATTGATGCGTTGACCGAAATATTAAAGTCGTTGAAAGGATAGATATTTCATGAAACATATTGTAAGTATCAGTATAGGTTCTTCGAAGAGGAACCATAGGGTTGAAATGAAAATAAACGATGAAGATGTAATTATTGAAAGGATAGGAACTGACGGAGACATAGAGAAGGCTATTGAGCTTGTCAGCGGGTTGGATGGAAAGGTGGACGCCTTCGGAATGGGGGGTATTGATGTTTACCTCAACGCAGGTAAGAACCGCTATAAGATAAAAGATGCCCTGCCTATAAGGGAAGCTGCCCAAAAGACACCCATGGTCGACGGCTCGGGGCTTAAAACCTCTCTTGAAATGGAAGTCCCAAAGTTTATCAATGATAATGTGGAAAACCTCAGAGGGAAAAAGGTGTTTATTCTACCTGCTGTAGATAGGTACGGAATGGCGGAAGGTTTCATGGAAATGGGATGTGAGCTTGTGCTGGGGGATCTGATGGTTGCATTGGGTATAAATATTCCAATAAAATCATTGAAAACCCTCGACAGGCTGGCGAGTATCGTTGCACCGATAATATGCCGTTTGCCCTTTGAAATGCTTTATCCGACAGGAAAGGAACAAAACAGGGAAGGCGGTAAGTCCGGTAAAATCGACAAGTATTTTTATGAAGCGGATATTGTTGCAGGAGACTTCCATTATATAAAGCAGTATATGCCGGAAGGAATGTACGGCAAGATGGTAGTCACAAATACAGTTACAAAGGAAGATGTTGAGTGGTTGAAGCAATGCGGCATAAGGGTACTGGTGACATCTACGCCGGATTTGCAGGGCCGGTCCTTTGGCACAAATGTAATAGAAGCCCTGCTGGTTGCACTGATAGGAAAGAACAGTGAGAAAATCACTTCAGAAGATTACCTGAGGGTGCTGAGAGATATTAACTTCAAGCCCAGAGTCGAATACTTCAATACGGCAGCGGCTCAGGATATAGAAAGCGAGGGTTAAATTACAATATCGAGAATATATCCGTCATGGATATAATATCTATTAATAAATACAACAGTTCAATATTTTCGGGGGTGCTTTGATGAACAATTCTGCAATAATAATATATACCCTTAATACACTGCCGAAGATGCTGAACTTTTTTATTACTCCGAGGATAGAGCAGACAATTGATATAAATATGCCTGAAGCTAGTTTTAGGGTATATATTATCAATTGCCCCTTTTCCAGAGTCAAAAGCGAAAACAGAAAAACAGCAAAGATCCTTAAAAAAATATGTTATAGCAATGACATATATTTTATAATACGAAAGCATAATAAATACTACACTGAATATGATTACACCGAAGTTGAAAACGGAATTGAGAGGGGTAATGTTGAGGAAATCAAAGCAATCAAGAATTTATCGGCACTAATAAAATTATCTGATGAGAGGAATGAAAACCTTTTAAAGGGAAATATCGGGTTCATCAGCGCAAGCCTAGGTTATGAAACAATCAACATGGTTTCAGGGGAAGCGGTATGCATTTTTATTTATGAACATAGTAAAATGGACATAAACCGTAAAAATGCAATTTTTGAAAAGTTGATTTCGGATAAGGGTATTTCGGCAGTTTTTACAAAGGATCTTGGAAGGATAATAAGTGAGTGCAGCATTTTGTTCGTAGATGGGGTCACAGACCTTGACGAGTATAAAACCGCACTCTCCGGCAAGATAATAATAGGGGAGAACCCTGTGGAGGGCGGGTTCAGAAAAGTCACCGGTGTTTTGCTGTGGTTTGAGGAACTGCATAAAACGACTAAAGATAATATATATGTGAAATATAATGATGAACTGCTTGCAGTGTTAAGGCATTATTATAAGGACAAAAACCCCATTGGGTTCATAAAAAGGTTTCCATATATATACATGTCCAGTGGCTAATGCCGCCGTACATGTATCATAAGGAAGGGTAACAGCATGAAAGTACTAGGCTGGAGGCACTTTTTACATACTTGACATTAGGAAATTACTACTTTATAATTAACAAATAAAGTATAAGAGTTGCAGGTAAGAGATATAATTCCTGCTGTATTTTTTTTACGCTGTGTTGGAAGCTGAGTTTGATGGTTTTTACTTTAGAGTTTAAAAATGGAATTTGTGGGGATTTTATGATGGAGAAGAAATACATTCACGGATAAAGGGTTTATATTGAAGCATACTTAAATTAACGAAACCATAAAGAAAAGAATAGTTTTTATTTATACTGGCTGGGTTACAAGCCAGATTAATTATGTGCATTTGCACCAAATCTTAATTGAACGGGAGGCAGGAGACTGTGAACAAACAGAACATACTGACCATAGAAGGCCTGGCTAAGCTTGAGGAAGAATTGGATTATTTAAAGAGCAAGAGACGTGCGGAGGTAGCTCTGAGAATAAAACAAGCGTTGGCTTTTGGCGACATATCAGAGAACTCGGAATATGATGAGGCAAAGAATGAACAAGCATTTGTAGAAGGTAGAATTGCACAGATCGAGAATATATTGAAAACTGCCAAAGTTATAGATGACGAAGATATTCAGACTGATACAGTCAGTGTTGGGTGCAAGGTTACTCTTAAAGACATTGAGCTTGGTGATGAAGTCGAATATACAATTGTAGGGTCTGCTGAAGCAAATCCTATGAATCTTAAAATATCCAATGAATCGCCTGTAGGAAAAGCATTGATGGGCGAATCTGTGGGAAGCACCATTGACATAGTTGTACCGGACGGTGTAATCAAGTACAAGATATTAAACATAAAGAAGTAGGGGGAATAAGAATGGCAAATGAAGAGTTGAATCTGAGTGAGATACACAGGATTAGAAGGGAAAAGCTTGAAGAGCTCAAACGAGCGGGCAGAAATCCTTTTGAGATATTGAACTATGATCAGACTCACCACTCAAAGGAGATAAAGGACAACTTTGAAGAAATGGACGGCAAGGACGTTTCCATAGCAGGCAGAATATTATCCTTCAGGGATATGGGCAAGGCATCCTTCTGCGATGTACAGGACAGATACGGAAGAATACAGATATATGTAAAGAAAGATGACATAGGAGAAGAGGAATATAACTATTTCAAGTCCTATGACATAGGTGACATAGTAGGAGTAAAGGGCTTTGTCTTCAAAACAAGAAAAGGCGAGATATCAGTTCATGTAAAGCAAATAGCTCTTCTTTGCAAATCACTGCAGCCCCTGCCGGAGAAGTGGCATGGACTGAAGGACACTGAGTTGAGGTACAGACAGAGATATGTCGATCTTATAGTTAATGAGGAAGTCAGAGATACGTTTTATAAGAGAACGCAGATAATAAAGGCAATAAGAGAATTCCTTGATGCAAAAGACTATATTGAAGTGGACACCCCAATATTGGCTACAATAGCCAGCGGAGCCGCAGCAAGACCGTTCATTACCCATAGTAATGCCTTGGATATAGATTTATATCTCAGAATAGCAACGGAGCTTTACCTGAAGAGGCTAATAGTCGGTGGATTCGAAAGAGTATATGAGATGGGCAAGGACTTCAGAAACGAGGGTATTGACGTCAGACACAATCCGGAATTCACAATGATTGAACTCTATCAAGCTTATGCGGATTACAGGGACATGATGGAGCTTACGGAAAACCTTGTAGCTTATTGTGCCCAGAAGGTTCTGGGAACGACCAAGATTACGTACCAGGGAACCGAGATTGATCTGACACCTCCATGGAATAGATTGACCATGGTTGATGCGGTAAAGAAATATGCCGGTGTTGACTTCAAGGAAATAAAGACCGATGAAGAGGCCAGGGAAGTTGCCAAGAAGCTTAAGGTAGTCGATGAGCTCAAGAAAAAGCTTGAAGATTGCACTAAAGGTGATATACTTAATGCAGCATTCGAAGTATATGCGGAGGAGCACCTGATACAGCCTACATTCATACTGGACTACCCGGTTGAAATATCACCGCTTACAAAGAAGAAAAATGATGATCCTACAATGACTGAAAGGTTCGAAGCCTTCATATACGCAAGAGAAATCGCAAATGCATACTCTGAACTCAACGATCCTATAGACCAGCAGGAGAGGTTTGAGCAGCAGGCAAAGGATAAAGAGCTTGGAGACGACGAGGCTTATGCGACAGATGATGACTTTGTTAATTCTCTTGAAATAGGCATGCCTCCTACTGGAGGACTGGGAATCGGAATAGACAGAATAATAATGTTCCTGACTGACTCCTATTCGATAAGGGATGTTATACTGTTCCCGACAATGAAACCGCTAGCCTAATAAATTGATGGAAACCCTACTTGCAGCATAAACTGAAGGTAGGGTTTTTCTATGCCCGTATATTCCCTTATTATTCCGTAAATGGTATAATTTTATTAGTGGACATTCTACAATATAGAATCAATCAAAAGCGAGAAGGTTCGATGCCTTCGAGCTTTTTTATAAACAGAAAATATCTTGCCAAGCTGGCAGGAATACAAACGGGGTGGGCTTATGCTCAGGGAGCAGGGGATAACAATTAATGAAGCTCTCCATATGGAACCGCTAAGAACTTCAAGGCTCAAAGCAGGTAAGGCAGGCGCCGATAATCTTATAATGAAGCTCAATATTATGGCTGATTATGAGATTGTGGACTGGGTAGGAGAAGGAGAACTTCTCCTTACCACAACACTATCCTTATCGAGTGAACCGAATCTTATGGAAAGCCTTATAGAGAAGCTATGGCGGAAGAGCTTGGCTGGTATTGCTGTTAAAACAGCCGGTGGAAAACCTATTGAAAAGCGGCTCATCGAGCAAGCGGACAAACTAGGATTTCCACTCATTGAGCTTGATCCGGAAATAGCCTTTACTGATATTACAAACACAATTTCTTCGCATATCTTCAACAAACAAGCCGCTATAATAGTTAAGCTCGAAAAGACCCACAAGAATCTTACAAATATAGTGCTGAACGGGGGAAGTCTCAAGGATATTGCAAAGACAATATACAGTATGACTAAAAATCCTGTTGTTATAAGGGATAATATTTTCGGTGGTTGCGAAGGGGAAGACGGAATGGAAGAAAACGGGCTGCTGAACAACTATCTTTTGCCCGTTGCTTATAGGGAAGAAAGGCTCGACAGCATATTTGACCGATATACCGGAAAATCCTTCGAAAGTACTGATAATATAAATGGCAAGCCGGTCACAAGGTTGAATGTGCCAATTCTTGCATGCAATAATATTTACGGTTATATACTCCTATGGGATATAAACAAGCCTATGAAGACCCTGGACATAAGGATATTGGAAACAGCCTCAACTGTGGTTGCCCTTGAGATTGTAAAAAGGATGTCCGTATACCAGGTAGTAAGCAGATATAAAATGGAGTTTCTCGAAAATCTGTTATCCCGGGACCTGACAATGCAGAATATGGCTTTTGACAAGGGACATTTCTTTGGCCTGGAAGACGGGTACGGATATTCGGTGCTTGTGGTTAATGCTCAGGGCAATGAACTGAAGAAGGACCAGGAGATGACTGCAAAGGATATATTCAACCGCTACAAAAACAGCATAATACAGGAAGTGGAAGGCGTAATAAAAAGCAGCGGCAATAAGTACATAATAGGGGAAAAGAGTGACAGCATTGTTATTCTGCTGCAAGCAGAACCGGATATAGGCATCAATGAGACAAAGCCGCAAGCTGAAGACATCGGTAATAAAATAGTGAGCGTAGTAGATAGCAAATATTACAAAGCCAGGATTACTGTAGGGATAGGCAGGTACTACAAAGAGTTAAGGGATTTGTGGAAAAGCTATAATGAAGCCAGAAAAGCACTTGTATTGGGTGCCTTTTGTACACGAAACCGGGTAATGCATTTTGAAAATCTTGGAGTATATAAGCTTTTGTGCAATGAGAATATGGAAAATGAGCTGTTGGAGTTCTATAAGTCAACCATTTATTCTCTTATAGAATATGACAGAAGGAAGAAGGCGGATTTTATTCCCACCTTGAGAGCATACTTCGATACCAACGGCAACCTGAAGAAAATGGCGGATATGCTTTATATACATTACAATACGGTTTTGTACAGGCTGCAAAGGCTGCAGCAGGTGGCCAAGATCGATCTTAAGTCGCCCGATGACAGGTTGAATATGGAGATAGCCCTTAAAATAATGAATATACTTGAAGGCCAAATTGTCAAAGATTTATAATCTTTGACAATTTTTTATGGAATACTCAAGGCTCTGGATAGAATTGAATAGATATGAACAAAAGCCTTGGAATAGAAATTATTCCAGGGCTTTAGTATTACAACTCATTCCTCAGGCAATGCCACTGTTCTAACTAAAGGGCACTCTCCAAGGAATAAGGGACTTTTGAATATCTATTATGAAATATTATATCCGCAGCATCCGGGTCGATTTCTGCAAAGTCTTCGGTGGGCTTCCTGAATAGAAAACCCTGTCCGTATTCTATGCCTAAACCGATTAGTGTATTAAGTTCATCCGGGGTTTCTATTCCTTCTGCAATAACATGGATGCCGGTAGCATAAGCGAATTCGCTCAGTGCCTTAATAAGTGCCCGGTTTATTGCCTTTTTTTCTATATTCCTTACAAGCTCCATGTCAATTTTTATATATTGAGGGTTAATTTCTGCAAGCATTCTTAAACCTGAGTACCCGGCTCCTGTGTCATCAATGGCGACTGTGTAGCCTTGGCTGATGTAATTGTTGATAACTTTGAGGAAGCCATTGTAATCATTGATACAAGTTTTTTCAGTAATTTCAAACACAATATCTGTTGGATCAATATGATTGCTGGACAAAAGCTCTTTGGTGAACCCGATCTTATATCTTTCATCCAGTATTACCTTGGGGTCGACATTTATAAAAAGCTTTTCGCCAGCCGGCATATCTTTGGCACGTTCAATTGCCTTTTGCCTGCACAAGTACTCCAATTCCCACAGCATATTATGCTCCGAGGCTGCGCCGAACAGGTTGTCCGGTCGTTCATACCTGCCGCCTGCCGGTCCCCTTGTTAATGCTTCATAGCCTATTGTGGCGCCATTTGATAAGGATACAATTGGTTGGAAGAAAGTTCTTATATTTCTATTCCATATGATATGCTCAAGACTGTCCATATTACTTGCTTCTGCTATACTCATTCGGGCACCCCCTTGTTTTGTCTGCCATGCTTATATTATATTTGCACAATATTGATATAACTTTATAAACATGTTAAGAAAATGTTAATTATGTTTTGGACGATCAGATATTTTACGATAAATTAACAGTTTTTAACTATGGCTTAACCAAAAATACCAGATTTCCTAACATCTACCCTGCATAATTAAATTAGATGATTTATTAGCACCGATGATAAGGGGAGAAATCTTAAATGAAAAATAAAGGGTTCTTAAGTGGTTCCACCATATCAATAAAAGCAAAAATATTGCTAATTGTGACAATTGCAGTCTTGGTACCTATGGCTATATCTACATATATTTCCGGGAGGATGGTTGCAGAGAAGATTGAAAGCTCTGCAAAAGACAGAATGCTCAATGCCTTGGGTTCAGCAGCCTACTATCTGAGTGACTATCAGAAAAAGGCCAGGGATAATGCTTCGGTAATTTCAAACACAACGGAATTAATGGAATACTGCATGGAAGGAAACAATCTCAAGACATCTCAGTACCTTGTCCAACTTTCAGGTGAAATTGGTTTGGACCTTGTGATAGTTGCCGATAAAGATAGGAAATTGCTGTCCAGGACGGACCAACCACTGAAATCGGGAGATGATTTATCTGGAGATAACATGGTAAAGAGCGGATTTGCAGGCTTTAAAAACATTTCCATGCAGCCTTCAGCAAAAGGGATTGCCATACAATCGGTATCCCCTATCAAATCGGGTAATACTGTAACCGGGGCACAAATAATCGGAGCCATAATCACACAGTACAACATTGACAGGAGATTTATCGAAACGATTAAGAAAACTAATGGACTGGAAGCTACATTATATGTGCAGGATAGTATCATGTCAACATTGCTGGATGAAAAAGCATCCAACTACAAAAGTCTGAAATCATCGTTAATTATAAGTAATGAACTAAGAGATAACCTGATGAAAACAAGGAAAATCCAGTTTGAAAATAAGCAAATAGGCGGCAAGCATTATAGCATCGCATACAAACCTATTACTGACAGTAAAGCCCAGATAATAGGAGTCCTATCTGTTGCAATGCCTCAAGACAGTATAGAGAAAGCCAAATATGATGTGCAAATGTATATAATTTTAGTAGGCTTGATAGGAGTCCTGCTTGGTATAGTTTTTGTGTCTTTTTCCTCAAGAAGCATAATAATCCCTATCAGAAAGCTCGTTAAGGATACCAGGGTTATATCTGAAGGCAATCTGAAATACAAGACATCTATTAATGGGAAGGATGAATTAGGACAACTCGCGTGTGAATTCAACACGATGGCTGATTCGCTAAGAAACCTCATACTGGAAATAAAGCATACTGTTGATGCGTCAGTAAGTTCCTCCAATATATTGACTAAATATGTAGAAGATGTGCAGGGGATATCTCATGAGGTGGAATTATTAGCTGAGGGCGTCAGGAAAGGTACCCAAAAGCAATTTGAATATCTTAATGAGACAAGGGGTAATATAGCTGATATTACGGAAGCTGCGGAAGAAATATCAAGGCAGGCTGAAGATATATTCAGGCAAACGGATGCGACGAAGCATACCGTGGAGTTGGAAGCAGACTCCCAGTATAAATTGGCTTCCGATATGGATACTACAAAAGAAGTAATCTCCAATATGGCAAGTAGAATAGAAAAATTCAAATTAAACCTGCAGCAAGTCCGAAAGACTGTTGAAATAATAACCAATATAGCAGGGCAGACAAAACTTCTTGCACTAAATGCGGCAATAGAAGCGGCGAGGACAGGTGAGGCAGGAAAAGGCTTCCGTGTTGTTGCCGATGAGATCAGAAAGCTTTCGGATGAGTCAAGCAATTCGGTTATTATAATAGATGATATCATAAAAGGTTTGTTCACAGAAATGGAAGCAACGATAGCTGCAGTGAAGGAAAGTGTACAGAACTTCGAAGTAAGCAGAGCCATTGTAAGGAATAACGAGAATTCGTTCAGAAATATAGTACAGGCAATAAATAAAATAAACCATATGATATCAGATATATCGGATAAGTCCGGTTTGCAAGCTTCAAATACAGAGAAAGTCAGCAATATAATGCTGGAAATAGACAAGATATTACAGGAAACCGGTAACCAATCAGAGCTTATGAATGTGGGTGCGGTAAAGCAGAGCCAATACTTGATGCACGTAACAGATGAGCTTGAAAGGCTTATGGAACATATTAAAAATACATATCTGACAGTACAGAAATTTGAGGTATAATCTGTTTGCCCCACCGGGTGCCACTGCTCTTGCTGGTGCCTTTTCAAGGCCACAAAGTTTTTCGGTATTTGATAGGCCATATTTTACGCAGAGTAAGCGGCCGGATTTGAATAAATCTATAATAAATATACAAATCAGTCTGCCAACAAGGATGGAAAAATAGCCTTTGTTGTAGTATAGCAACAAAAGTTGCCGGGAATATTTTTTTATGTAATATATTGAATATTTCATTATATTTATTGTAATGGTGGGATTAATATGCAAACTATGACTTTGTCACAAAAACATCCCGCTTGTATTGGTTAAAACCGGGCTTTATTTGTTAACCTACTACAAAGGAATTTATACAAAAACTATTGAAATAATACCAGACAATTCACACGGAAAACTCACAAATAAGCACTATTTTTCGAAGCAATTCATTCCATATTTATCATCAGGACCAGAATTACAGCAGAGCGGTGGCAGCATCGGTAGGCGAGCCGTGGTTTTGCTGAAAGTGTTTCCCATGAATGTAAGGGGTATGACTGCGTAGCAAATAAGATCAATAAACGCATCCATACTGAATCAGAACTGGAGACCTGTGGCTGTAAGAGCCTGATAAATAAAAGAGAATCACTTATTAAAATTGGTAATCAGTTTATTAATATTTATAATCACTGGAAAACGCTCTACGCTGTTGCGGTTAAGGTCATTTGTTATTTATAATATTAATGTAATGCGTATGGTATATATAATTTTTAACAGTACACAGGTTCAAACAACAAAATATTAAGGAGGGAACTACGTGACAACAAAATCAAATGTTGAAAACACCAGTGCTCTTGAAAGGATGTTCAAGCTAAAAGAGCACAAAACCACTGTAAAGACAGAAGTGATTGCGGGTATCACAACATTTATGACAATGGCATACATCATAATAGTTAACCCGTCGATTCTCAGTGCAACAGGTATGGATGCCCCTGCATTGATTACAGCAACTTGTGTGGCATCAGGGTTAACCACAATTCTTATGGCATTCCTCGCAAACTATCCTTTTGCACTTGCACCTGGTATGGGTCTTAACGCGTTCTTTGCATTTACGGTTGTTAAAGGACTGGGCTATAGCTGGCAGTTGGCTCTCACTGCAGTATTCGTAGAAGGTATAATATTCATATTAATGTCTTTGTTTAAGGTCAGGGAAGCAATAATAGATTCGATTCCAATGAACCTCAAATATGCAGTAAGTGTCGGTATTGGTTTGTTTATAGCATTCATAGGCTTTATAAATGCGGGGATAGTAAAAGCAGGAAATGGAACAGCAGTTACTATCGGTGATATAAAGAGTCCGGCTGTTATACTTGCACTAATTGGACTTGTAATTACTGGTATATTGCTGCACAAGAATGTAAAGGGCGCCCTGTTCATCGGCATAATTGTAACAACTGTAATAGGATTATTCATGGGTGTAGCAAAGTTCCCGACAAGCATTATACAGCCGCCACCGTCATTGGCACCAATTGCTTTGGCACCTTTAAGCGTATCCTGGTCGGATGTATTCAGCCCGAAATTCCTGGTTGTAATATTCACCTTCCTCTTTGTTGACGTATTTGATACTGTCGGAACAGTAATAGGGGTTTCCTCAAAAGCAAATCTCCTTGACAAGGATGGAAAGCTCCCAAGAGCCAGCCAGGTACTTTTGACAGATGCTATAGGTACAACCTTCGGTGCTCTGCTCGGAACAAGCACTGTAACAACATATGTTGAAAGTGCTTCCGGGGTTGCAGAAGGCGGAAGAACAGGTCTTACTGCTCTGGTTACAGGCGCTCTGTTCCTTCTGTCATTGCTCTTCTCACCATTGTTCCTCATAGTTCCGTCAGCAGCAACAGCACCGGCTCTCATACTCGTCGGACTGTTCATGATGGAGCCAATAACAAAGGTAAATCTTAAGGATTTCACAGAGGCAATACCTGCATTCCTTGCAATAGTTATGATGCCGTTCGCATACAGTATTGCAGAAGGCATAGTGTTCGGTATGCTCGGATATACACTCCTTAAGCTCTTGTCAGGAAAGGCAAAGGATGTATCCGTAACAATGTATATACTTTCAATCATATTCATAATAAGATTTATAGTACAATAAATATCTGACTTATGACCGCTTAATCAGGTTTTGTGCCTGGTTAAGCGGTTCTTATAAAAGCTTCTCTGTGGACATTTTAAAGTGCCCTGTTAAAGAGCCCTTTGAAATGCCCATAATGGGGGGTATAAATGAGTACAATACTTGTCAAGAACGGCAGAATAGTGACTATGAACCGGAAGAGGGATATAATAGTTGGAGATATACTTATTAAAGATGATAGAATCGCAGAAATACAAGCAACATCTCATTACACACATCCTGATAGAGTAATTGATGCTACGGACAAAGTAATTATTCCAGGTCTTATACAAACCCACATTCATCTCACACAGACCCTTTTCAGAGGCCAGGCAGACGATATGGAGCTTCTCGATTGGCTTAAGAAAAGGATTTGGCCGCTTGAAGGAACTCACGATGCCGAATCAAATTATTATTCAGCCAAATTAGGAATATCAGAGCTTATTATGGGCGGGACAACAGCGCTTGTTAATATGGAAACGGTTCATTATACCGATGAAGCCATTAATGCTATAGGTGAATCGGGCATTAGAGCTATCACAGGATAGTGTATGATGGACTGTTGTGGTGATGTGCCTGCCGGGCTCATGGAGGATACCGACAGCTCAATAGAAGAGAGCGTCAGGCCACTGAAGAAATGGCACAAAAGTGGTATAATATAAAAAAGTCCGATATCGGGAATTTTGGAGGTGTTTAAGTGAGGGACATGATTGTTGCGCTCGTGGATGTAGCTGCGGGCAGAGCCAAAGCGCAGATGGTCTTTAAGAACATAAATTTGGTAAATGTCTTCACAGGCGAAATATACAAGACTGATGTAGCTGTGCATGATGGGTACATTGCAGGTATAGGCGAATACTGCGGGGCTGTTGAGCTTGATATGGAGGGGAAATACCTCTGCCCGGGATTTATCGACGGGCATGTGCATATCGAGTCATCAATGGTAACTCCGGGGGAATTCGCAAGGTCTGTAGCGGTCAGAGGAACAACTGCCATGGTTGCAGACCCTCATGAGATAGCCAATGTAAAAGGAATTGCGGGAATAAGGTACATGCTTGAAGGTACCGAAAACCTGCCGGTTGATGTTTATATCATGCTTCCATCCTGCGTGCCTGCAACGCCCTTTGAAAACTCAGGCAGCATCCTCAAAGCCGAAGACCTGCTTGAGCTTATTAATCACCCTAGAATTTTGGGACTTGGTGAGCTGATGGACTTTCAGAATGTAATACACTGTGAAAAATCAATACTCAACAAAATTGTGCTTTCAAAGAATGCAAACAAGTTTATCGATGGGCATGGCCCCGGTATAAGCGGGAAGGAACTGAACGCGTATATTGCAGCAGGTGTCCGTACAGAGCATGAATGTACACAGGCCCGGGAGGCTGTTGAAAGGCTAAGGCTGGGTATGTATGTCATGCTCAGGGAGGGCTCTGCTGCAAGAAATGTGATTGAACTGCTTCCTGCTTTGAATGAGAGCAGTGTGTCCAGGTGCTTATTCTGTACTGATGACAGGCATCCTGAGGATATCCTGCTGGAAGGGCATATCGACAACAACATAAGGATTGCAATAAGACACGGGGTTAAACCTGCAAAGGCAATACAAATGGCTACGTTAAACGTGGCAAGGTGCTACAACCTGGAAAGGGTGGGAGGCATCGCTCCTGGTTATAAGGCGGACCTGGTGGTGTTGAATGACCTTGACAATGTTGAAGTCTACCAGGTTTACAAGCAGGGCCGGTTAATAGCTCAGGAAGGTAAGCCGTTATTTGAGATAAAGAGTATAAACGATTCAAAGATGAGAAATTCAGTGAACTTCAAGCCTCTGCATGAGGATTGCTTCAAGCTCAAGGCCGAAGGCGGCGAGTTCAGGGTTATTGGCGTCCAGTCTCATTCATTGACAACCAAGGATCTTAGACGTAAGGTGACAGAAAAGGATGGAGCATATTACAGCAGTGATGGAAAGCCTCTTTTGAAGATCGCTGTAATTGAGAGGCATAATGCCACCGGGAACATCGGGCTTGGGCTTGTAGAGGGCATGGGCCTTAGAAATGGGGCCATAGCATCGACTGTTGCCCATGATTCGCATAACATCGTAGTAATAGGCGACGGTGACGGGGATATGAGGGTTGCGGTAGAGCACCTTCAGGAAATAGGAGGGGGAATAGCAATTGCATCCGGAGGGGAAATAATACGCTCGCTGCCGCTGCCTATCGGCGGACTTATGAGCGACATTCCCCTGGAGCTCCTGCAGGAAAAGCTGGAGGATATGCTGGCTGTAGCTTATGAAATGGGGGTATCCAAGGATTATGATCCCTTCATGGCACTGGCATTCCTAGCCCTTCCGGTAATACCTGAGCTCAAGGTTACTGACCTGGGTTTGTTTGATGTAGTTAATTTCAAGTTTGCAAAGATAGATGAAGTCTAAATTGAAACATTATGATCGGGGTTCTGAAGAGCCCCGTTTTTTTATCTGACGAGGTATCGAAAATTGTCATATGAATGGTGGGATTCATTATATAATGGAATATTTAAACAGCAGCTTATATGTCGTATAATAGAATAAACAATAGGTAAATGTTGGTATATAATCTACTGTAAAGAGGGGTTGCACTTGTCAATTTGGGTGAGAAAGGGCAAACCGGGAGAACTGGAGCTTGTATTCCCATACAACGAGGAGTACATAGCAAAAATAAAAAGCATAAATGGGCGCAAGTGGGATAAGGAAAACAAGAGATGGCTTATACCGGATAACGAGGAATCCATAAAGAAACTGCTTGGACTGTTTACAAAGGGTGAAGTGGTTACTGACAAGACTATTTTAGTAACGGACGAAAGTGTTCAGGCTGACACAGACCGTATCAATGCAAAGTTTGCAGGCATGATGAAGGATACACTCAAGCTTAAAGGCTACAGCCCCAAAACGATAAAGTCCTATATGAGCCATGTGAGATTATTTCTCCAGTGGTGCGGCAAAAGCGCAGATGCAATACAAAATGAAGATATCAACAAATACTTGCTGTTTCTGTTGGAAGTCCGGAAGAGTTCACACTCATATGTAAATCAAGCAGTGAATTCCATTTATGGGCTTTAGCCTGTTGAGCTAGCGGAGCAGCGAAACAATGAACCACCCGCTATGCGGGTGCGCGACAGGTGTTATACAAAAAAATCACCTTTCCAGTATAATAGAGTTGTTCAGG
>JBLNDG010000095.1:0-3570 GCA_050261415.1 Caulobacteraceae bacterium
AGAGCTACTGAGTGTTCTCGCGATATCTCGCTATATCTAGCTATATCTCAGGATGCTCTCACTTACATAGTTTCTCACAGAAAAGAGGAGTGAGCTATGTGTCGTTATATTTGACGCTTACACTGTAATGGCTACAAATGTTTATGGCGGTCCCGGGAATAAAGCATATGCCGTTATTGGCTCACTAGACTTCTTTGATAGTTATAGCGTCTTGTGGGAGGAATATGGATGGAAGTTTATTGAGTACCCTGTGGATGTTAAAAAGAAGAGAGGATACATCGAAGGGGGAGATGCAGATGCAAGCCCCAGTGCTTACGGTTCTGGTGTTTTAGCTAAAATGAGTTCGAGTCAAACCGTTTACGGTGGTCCAAGTAATGTTGATTATGTGTCCATAGGTTCTGTTTCAACGAATGAAAGTGTAACTGTGCTTATACCCAATGAATCCGGTTATGCATTTATAGAGTATAGTACGAGCAATGGCACAAAAAGAGGGTATGTGCAGGGTGGTACTTTTGTTTCCACGAATACCACAGCCCTAGCCAAAATGAATCAAGATACAACAACCTATTCAGAACCTTATCTATCCGGTCAAGTCATTGGATCGCTCTTTGAGGAAGAATATGTCATTGTTTTGGCGCAAAATGAGACGATGTCCTATGTTGAGTATAACACCGTCAGTGGAAGGAAAAGTGCTTACGTTTTTTCATATAAGCTGGATCGTATTAATACATTGTCCCAAATTCCCGGTCTCGAAGTATCCAACGATTTTGTCTATGCCGTAATGAATAGCGATACCAATGTGTACAGTGGACCAAGCCAAATTAACTATGCCCTGATTGGATCCGTAAACTACAGGGAAGACATTGGCGTGATTCATAAGGAAAACGAATGGTTATATATTCAATATGCTACGACCGGAGGCCCTAAACGCGGTTTCGTTCCGGCTACCAGTGTTATTAATGGCACAATCATCGCTGTTTCGGACAAAACTAACAGCTACACTGGATGGACGGATTTAACAACCATTACAACACCGGTATATGCCGGTCCGGGTGAAAGCTACGCCTCAATAGGCAATCAAACAGTTTGAGGAAATTATGGTTAACAAAAAGAGTATTAAAAAAGAAAAGGTACCAAGTTTAGGGGTGTTACTGCTTTTGGTGGTGATGATTGGCGTATATGTATGGTACACCAATATGACTAAAAATCAAGCCGGTAATCCAGTAGGTGAAGGCTCAATGCAAAACAAATCAGCGCCACAGGAAAATGACGACAGGTTACAGAGTAATATTCCAGGCAATTTATTGGGAGCGAATACCACAAGTATAGTTGTTGAGCGGGAAGGCATGCGCTATTTTCTCTCACGTGACGGGGACAGAGCGGATTATCAGAAACTCACCGGGCTCTACCGCCAGGGTGTTGGCGACATCACTGCGGAACGGATCGCTTATGGCTATATAGAAAACCCGCAAGTTTTAGGGAATTTTGTATATTACCGTGGCTACTATAAAGATGACCGATTATACCGTGTGGATATCAGTGCCGAGGAGCCAAAGCAGGAAATAGTCGCTGAAGGCGTCAGCCTATACTCCCTCTATGATCATTGGGTATATTACTGGAACAAGAGTGATACCTATATGTACCGTCTGGATTTGGCGGATGCGCAGGCAATTCCTCAGAAACTGGTCAACTTTGGTGACCTGGCCTCCCTGGTAGCACGGGGAGATTTCATCCTAGGTGTAGAAAGAGACATTAATAGAAGCGCTCAAAGAGTCGAAACAAGCATCCTGGTTTGGAGGCTGTCTCCGGATGGGTTAAAAAAAGATATTCTTATCAGTATTCCGACTTTAAGAGCTAATTTTGTTCAGCCGTATCATGACCGGATATATTACCTACAGGATAATAAAATATGGCGCATTGATCTTGCCGGAGAGAACAAGGAACAAGTCTATACTCCGGATGACTTCAAAATCCGTTCTTTCATCATATATGACAATAGGATTTATACGGAAGAGTATAGCTATAAGTATCCTCATATCTATGCGTCGGTCAATTTGGAGGGCGGGGACAAGTGGCATATTTTTACTTATCGGAGCCCCGGAGGGCCGGAAGATCCCTTCAATAGCGTGATGGATGGGATGCACATCATAGGTTTTAATGTGACCCAGGAGTATCTGTTTATAGGAGGCTATTCCTCTTATAATGGAGAATTTCTCACGACGCGCGTGCTGATTGCCGGGGATGCGGAGGGAAAAGAGGAAGAGGTTTTTTTTAACGGTACTTGGGGGTCAATTTGGGACTACATCAAAGAAATTAGGCGCGTACAAGCCCTGAAAGGCTTGGCACCGTAAACAGGTTCGCGTTACTGAATCCAGACAGACGATAAGGTCATACGATAGCAGGTAGCGACAGACGTAGCTACCTGCTTTCCGGTAAACAATACTAACTCACCTAAGTAGATAGGCTAATTTATTATCAGCCTGGAGATTTTTGTTAATTATTACTTTGCATCGGGATTGGGAATTTTTATTTCAGGTTTAATTCCAACGATAGGAATTTCAGTCCTGTTTCCTTTTTCGTCTTGATAAATAACCTTGGTTAATGTTTCCTCGTCAGCATCCACCTGTAATAGTATCCCCATTTTAAATTCTCCTGGATTATAAACTTCATTTTGCTTTTTAGCCCATTTTTGTGCTACCTCACGGGTCATTTGATAAGTTTTTTCAATTGATTCATCCATTTTTAAGTTATAAAGTTTACCCGATGATCCGACGAAAGCTGCGATATAGCCTTTTGGCAAGAATGCTTTATCTTTACCGTTGATATTATCAAAAGTAAGATGTACTTCTGCTCCTTTGAATTCAGGCTCATCCTTAAAAGGCTGAGAAGAAAATGATATTTCTTTAACAGTAAGTTTCATGTCATTTTGAGTCATTTGATTGGCTTCAATAAAAGCTTTAGCATCATCCGAAGCACTGGCAACAATTGGGCCGTTTAAATTGGCGTTAATGAAGATTGCACTAGCGAAGAGAATAATCCCAAGAACAGGAACAATGACGATTTTTATAATCTTAGATTTCATGATTAACCAGCCGCCTTTCAATTAAGTATTTTTTATTGCAGTGGGTTGAGTTGAAGGTAGTAATAGGATGGTGAAGTTGTCCTAAAGTTAGGGGCTCTTTTCCACCTAAGAAACATAATAAGATATCGCTTTAGTCTTCTTGTCTAATTAGACAACCTAAATCACCTTTTGCAACAACCTTAGTTTATAACCAGTTTGGTTAATTCTGGTGGTGAAACATAGACGGAAGAAAGATGAACAAGAGGTTACTGAGGCAGAAGAGAATATAAAGGCAGGGCGTGATTATACCTTGGAGGACGTGGAAAAGGAATTGGGCCTTACGCCCGTACAGAGATTAAAGGGAGCGGCCTGGGACTGGCCATCGCCAAACTAATAGAGATTTATGATGTTCCTAAATACGAAAAAAGCCCGCGATAAAAATCGGTGGCTTTAAAGGGAGTAATTACTCGAAGCAGCATATTGAACATCATAAATCTGTTGTTGTACTG
>JBLNDG010000096.1:0-33533 GCA_050261415.1 Caulobacteraceae bacterium
TAAGAATAACTTCAAGTTACCTATCCGCTACTCTCCGCTCGACTTGCATGTGTTAGGCACGCCGCCAGCGTTCGTCCTGAGCCAGGATCAAACTCTTAAGTTAATATGTGATTCCTTTTCAGGAATGCTATCTTAATCATTTGCCCTAAACTCAAAAGAATTCTTGGTTTCATTTACACTGTTTAGTTTTCAAGGACCAAATCGATATATCGTCGACGGCTTGTTTTACCGTCAACGCTTAATAATAATATCATATTTACTCGAGGTCTACAATCCTAATATCCGTTGAATTTTACGTTTTAATTATATTATCGTGCCTATACTGATAATCTCTGTATATTTCTTCTTTATGCGCTGTAACTTAATTATCATGGATTAAATACTACCGCAGCATTATCACAGGAATATGGCTCAGTCGCCATTAAAGGGATCTTTCGTGGGAACATAGTTCGGTATGTCCTGCGATGGCGATAGGATGTAGCTTTCCGGCACGTCGCCTACAAGCGCTGTTTCATATTGAAAAATGTTCAAATTTTAAAAGCTACCTATTAGTATAATATAACTATCAAAAATCTGAATTTCAGATACCAACATGCCTATAATATCCTTTTTCCCGCCATTATCCAGATTATATAGCATCTCTTCTATATTATTATTTATTTTTTTATCAATAATTATTTTGTTCATATTATCAGCAATTTGAGATTTAAGCAATTTTTCATTTTCAATTTTTTTCTTAAGCTCTGATGATTTTTCATTAAGGCTGTTCAATCGTGAAGCCAGAGCCGCTTCGTCTATGTATCCCTTCTGGAATAAATCAATTATCCTGTTGCTTCCCTCCGCCAGCTTTTCAACCTCGCTGCATAAAAACTTAAGCTTTTTTTCTTGAGCGGTTATGATATTCTCTGCAGTTCTCCCCAAATTACTTTGGAAATCAATATTCTTTAGTATCTGCTTTACGATAAAGTCCCAAATCTTTTTCTCTATGGTATCAGCTTTTATTATACCGGCACTGCAATGAGTCCCATTTTCGTTCTTATACTTTCCTGGACAAATGTAATAACGATATTCTTTGCCTTTGCCAGAAACAGTCTTGCAGTCCAGCCTGCTCCCGCAAAGTCCGCAATAGCTGATGTTGCTTAAAAGAAAACTCTGCTTATCGCATTTATCCCTATATAGCCTTTTTGAACTACCAAGAATTTTTATGGCTTTGTTCCATGTTTCCTTATCAATTATCGGTGGAATTTCAATCGGAACCCATTCTTCTTTTGGCCGTTCTGTTATTTTTACCTTATCACCGCTTTTTTTATATTTGTTCAAACGGTATTCCTTAGTATCATACCTTCTTATATATATGATTCCTGTATAGGATCCGTTCGATAAAATCCTTCTTACTGTAACCCTGCTCCACAGCTTCATTCTAGGGCTAGGTATCCCCATTCGATTAAGCCTTTCTGTTATTTCGCTCGGGCCGATACCTTCCTGTACAAGCCATTTGAACATTAGCCTCAATATATCTGCTTCTCCATCTTTTATTTGTAGGCTGTCATTTTTCGTATCAAAACTGTAACCGAACAAGCCAGGGTTATGAGTCAGTTTGTGCAGTTTTGCCTTTGCCCTTTTTCCCATTTCACTTCTTAACCTCAGGCGTGCCCTTTCATATTCGTCAACAGCTGCCATTATAGTCAGTTGAAACCGTCCTTCGGCATTGTCCTGGAAGCTGTTTTTCAGCAGAATAAGTTCTGTTTCATGTCTTTTTATTTCGTCTATTATTATCAACTGGTGGGATACATTTCTTGAAAGCCTGCTTGTATCAAAAGCTATAAAATAGTCGATATGTTCTTTTTTTATTTTGTCAAAAGCGGCAATGAGCTGCGGCCGCTCCAATATTGATCCAGAAACCCCGTCATCACGGTAAACGAAAACTTCCTCTGGTGTACAGCCTAATTCATATGCTTTCTTTATGCATTCCTCCTGCTGTGCTTGCATCGAATATCCCTTCTCGGCCTGTTCCTCTGTTGAAACTCTCAGATAAACTGCTGCCTTCGGCATTATAATATACCTCACAATACCTTTTTAGTATATATTCATATATGTTTTTGTATGCTTCCCTTCTTTCATTCTCAGTTCCGGCCTGTGCTGCATATATTTCATAATTTTGCTTTTTCACCGTTATGCACCTCTTTATTAATGATATGAGTGCCGGTGCCTCAAATATTATTCAAAATTAAAGGAAAGGATCTTTTTTAATCCTTCCCTTTTTTTAACATCGAAGCTCTTATTATTTTTTTCGTACCGAACCTTTCTCTCAGCTTATCAATTGCTTTTTCTATTGCTTCTTCTTTCTGTGAATCTGAATTTTCCCCCAGCATTTCAAATATCGATATTTGTCCCGTTGCTTCCTCTGCAAAATGGCTCAAACCAATTCCTATAAGTCTTATGGGTTTGTTCCTTCCCCTGTTTTCTTCCAAAAGCTTCACTCCAGTCTCATATATATCTTTTGTCAGAAAGGTTAGAGGAACTGTTTTTTGCCTGGTTATTGATGTAAAGTCGGCATACTTTATAGTGATTGTTACTGTTTTTCCTTTATAGCCGTATTTTCTCGCATCATATCCAACTTCCTCAGACAGATGCAGCAGTATGGTCTTAAGGTATTCCAAATCATTTGTATCAATTGGCAAAGTAGTTGAGCGGCTTATTGATTTACTGTCATATTCGGGATTTTGAACAACCGGAGAATTATCCTGCCCATTTGCCAGCTTGTACAGCTCTTCGCCGTATTTGCCGAATGTCTTTCTTAGTAATTCCGTATCACACCTTGCAATATCTCCTATTTTATATATAGCCAGTTCATTTAGCTTCTTTTCGGTCTGCTTTCCTATGCCGTACATGGCGCCAACAGGAAGCGGCCATAGCTTTTCTTCAATATCCTTTATATATAATTCCGTTATTCCAAGCGGCTTTTTTAGTTCTGAAGCCATTTTAGCAAGGAACTTGTTCTCCGATATTCCTATCGAGCACCAAAGGTCCAGCTCCTTCTGTATCCTGTCCATGATGTTCCGGGCAATTTGAATTGGGCTTCCGAAAAGCCTTTCGCAGCCGGTCAAGTCCATCCATGCTTCATCAATGCTGTTCTGCTGAATTAGCGGCGTATATCTTGCAAGCAGCTTCATTACTTCCCTAGAGACCTTCTCATAAAACTCATGGTCCGGAGGTATAAGAATTATATCAGGACATAGCTTTTTGGCTTCATGTAAAACCATAGTAGTTCTCACATTATATTTCCTTGCTTCATAGTTAGCTGCAAGTATGATACCGGAGCGTTTCTTCGGGTCCCCAGCCACGGCTGCAGGTTTGCCTTTCAGCTCCGGATTCCTGGACATTTCACAGCCCATAAAAAATGCGTTCATATCTACAAGGAATATCAATCTTTTCATATCGCAACCACCTCATACCCGACACCTGATCACTTTTTTCTGATATAATTATACCAATCCGTATTTATGATTGGAATAGTAATAGTGTTTTCTGCCTTGATACATCACTTACAATGATTGTTTCAGAAACAGGAATGTGTGTCACTACATCAACCTTGTTGCTTACTAATGGTGCGATTATCTGCACATCTGTCTTTGCAATCAGGTAAATTTTAAGTCTTGTCTGGTTAATGCCGGCCTCCTCAAAGTCAGTGTAGAAATCCACATAGACAGTTCCTGCAGGTAGTATATCGACACTGATTCTGGGGCCCATATTGGCAAATAACTGACTTCCGAATATATTGGTTATAGGTATTTGCAGGTCATGCAGCGAAATGTCCTGGATTTTAGTTTGTATTGCGGTTGTTGTTTCCGCTGCAAGCCTGTTCATTTCCATGGCATTTGCCTGTACAAGGGATATTTTGCCACTGTTGTCTGTCTTTATTGTCATAAGGTTATCAAAGGCCTCACTTGAAGTTTTCTGCCTGACTGCATCATTTATTGCCTGGGTTGCTATAAGCCTTGCCCGTATCTCCGACATCGCCAGAATTGTAGGCTTAATGTTTTTTTCTGTAAAATAGTATGTATATATAACCATTATCATTAAAACCATCATTGTAAATACAAATTTCTTTTTTCCGGTTTTCCTGCCAAATCTCCTTCTCATGAGCAAACACCCCCTATTTATTATTATATGTTGCATGCTTATTTATGTTACCTTGGCTGCTTTGTATATTTGCTGTTTATGGCGAATAAATTCTCTGTTTTTTTCGTCTACTAGTTTATAACGGCTTTTATGTGTTAAAAATCAATATAAGGTCTAAAAAGCAAAAAATACTCGGACATGCTTGCGAGAGCTACGTCCCCTTAGTTTGCCAGACGAATTCTTGTATGATATAATTGTATTTGTCACAAATAGCGATATATGCTTATGGAGGTAGTATATGAATAATAATGAAACCCCAATCTCCAGGAAGAAAAAGAAGACAAAAAGAAGCTTTTCATTAAATAGATTTTTAAGATTTATTGTATTGTCATTACTCCTGGTAGTTTTAGTCGGAGGCAGTATCGGACTCGGAACAGCATATGCGTGGATAAAAAGCGCAAAACCTCTTAATGTCGATGAACTCTTTGATTTGAATCAGACTACATATATTGTTGATAAGAATGACAAAGTAATAGATAAGCTTCATGCCAACGAAAACCGTACAGTAGTTTCTATTGACCAGATACCGCAGAACTTGCAAAATGCTTTTATAGCAATAGAAGACAAACGTTTCTACAAGCATAACGGTATCGACCCGCAAAGAATAATCGGTGCTTTGAAGAAAGACCTGGAAACCGGTAAACCCTCAGCTGGTGGAAGTACTATTACCCAACAGCTGATAAAGCTTGTTTACCTGACACCAGACAAGCTTTTAAAAAGAAAAGTAGTTGAAATGTATTATGCAATACAGCTTGAGAGAAGATTTACAAAAAAACAGATATTAGAAGCTTACCTCAATACTATACCTCTCGGGCATAATGTTGCAGGTGTAAAAGAAGCAGCACTTTACTATTTCGGTAAGGACCTGAACCAACTGACTCTTGCCGAATGCGCCTTGATAGCCGGAATTACTAATAATCCCTCTGCATATTCCCCATACTTGAATTTCGAAAACGCAAACAAGAGGAAAGAAATTATTTTAGGAGAAATGCTGAAGCAGGGCTATATAAGCCAGGACGAGTATGATCAGGCATTAAAGGAACAGATTAAACTTACAAAGGTGCAAAAAGAAACAGAGACCTCATATTTTGCCGATATGATAATTCAGGATGCCATCCAGGCTCTTCAGGATAAGCTGGGCTACACTCAAGAAGAAGCAGAAATTAAATTCTTCAATGGCGGTCTTAAGGTTGTAGCAACAATTGACACTGACATTCAGAATACACTTGAAGAAACGTTTAAGAATACAAAGCTCTTCCCGCCAAGTAAAGAGGACTCAAACGGTATTCTCCAGCCAGAAGCAGCAGCAATAGTAATAGAAAACGGTACAGGAGAAATCAAGGCAGTACTCGGCGGCAGGAGCGAAAAAGTCCGCAGGGGACTAAACAGGGCAACTCAGTCTCTAAGGCAGCCCGGTTCCACAATAAAGCCTTTAGCGGTATATACACCGGCTCTTGATAATGGGTATACTGTTGGAACAGTTATAGATGATGCTCCTGTAGCTTTCGGCAATTACGTTCCTCATAACTACGACAATACCTTCCGTGGACTTGTCACGGTACGTACCGCAATACAGCATTCCTTAAACGTTGTGGCTGTAAAGATAGTGCAGGATATTGGTGTACAGCGCTCTATTGACTACCTCAAGAGATTCGGTATAACCACGATTGTAACAAGAAAGGATAACGGTGTAACAAACGATGAAGGACTCTCATCGGTAGCCCTTGGCGGTCTCACAAAAGGTGTAAAGCCTATTGAAATGGCTGCGGCATACAGCGTATTCCCAAATAAAGGCGTGTATATTAAACCTATTTCCTTTACAAAAATTCTTGATAAAGATGGAAATGTTATTCTCGAGAATAAGCCGGTAAAGGAAAAAGTAATTAGCGAACAAGTAGCATATCTTATGGTTGATATAATGAAAGGTGTTATCAACGGTGGTACCGGTGGAAATGCGGCTTTATCCAAAATGCCTGCTGCAGGTAAGACAGGTACAACTACAAAGAATGTTGATGCATGGTTCACAGGCTACACCCCATATTATACGACTTCTGTCTGGATCGGGCATGATGATCCTAAGCCAATGAGCTTTACAGGAGGAAGCTATCCGGCCAAGATCTGGAAATCAATAATGGAACAGATTCACCAGAACTTGAAGTATAAAGATTTTGACCGTCCTGGCGGATTAGTATCAGTAGATATATGCACCGTCTCCGGTCAACGTCCTTCCGAGCTTTGTGCTCTTGATCCAAGAGGATCAACAGTTAGGTCGGAACTCTTTATTAAAGGCACAGAGCCAGCCGCAGACAATATATGTACTGTTCATGTAATAAGAGATGTGGATATTTCAACGGGCAAACTGGCTACCCAATATTGTCCTTCGACTTTAGTACAATCAAAGGTATTCATTCAGAGGCCGGAGCCTTTTGTACCACAACCCGGCGGAAAGGTTCCTGCAGATTATATATATGAAGCACCAACAGAATACTGTAATGTACATCCTGGCGAAACGCCCGCAGGTGATGGCACTATAGAAGGCGGAACGGGTACTCCAGTTCCTTCAGTATCACCAACACCTACACTATCGCCCACACCTACACCTACACCGACACCGACACCATAGCAAAATATAAGAAGTGGCTACATGTTGAAGTGCACCTCCAAATGTTAGTTTTTTTGTTTAACATTTGGGGTGCACTTCACATGCCACTTCTTTTTATTATCTCCTTCATTGCTTTCGTTAGTATGGGAGCACCTTTGTCGATGCAGTCCTTTCCATCCATTTTGCCAGGGTCCCCGATACCTATAATTACAGGTGCATCTATTGATTCCAGTATATCAACCGTGTCTCCGCTTATTACATTTCCATCAGCTTTGTTACCATATTTGTCAACTGTGCTTTCTACAATATTTCCTTCCTTTGTGACTGAAAAATCTATTCTGGCTCCGTTTACCCCTATTGTATTTGAAGCTACCGCAATTACACCAATTATGTCCACCTCCGGGCTCTTTGAAATTTCCATTATTGCTGCTTCGCCCTTTCCTGTCCCAGTGTGGCCCTTATCATCCACCATCACAACAACCGGATCATATTTTGCTTGTTTTATGAGTTCTATAAGACCGGAGCCCTTTATCGGAGTTGGATTACCTGCTGAGCGGGAAATACACCGCCCTCCGATTGCTTCAGCAGCTTTTTCTACCGCTTTTTTCGCAATTCTATCACCGTCAGTGACAAGTATTACCTTTCTTTTGACCGGTTTGGAAGAAACGTAATTGCTGCTTTCATTCATCATAGTATCTCCTATTTTTTCGATTTTGGGTTGAAGATTACTGCCATAATATATCCGAAAAATATTGCCCCTGCTACTCCTCCTGCTGTCGCTTTCAAACCGCCGGTAAATGCCCCTAATATGCCAGCCTCTCTCACACCCTTTATTGCCCCTTTTGCAAGAGAATACCCGAAGCCTGTAAGTGGGGTAGTTGCCCCCGCCCCCCCGATGTCAACAAGCTTCTGATAGAGTCCCAAACCCTGTAATATAGTACCCAGAGTAACAAAAATGACCAAAACTCTTGCCGGAGTCAACTTCGTATGATCCATAAGCAGCTGCCCCACCACACATATAATTCCACCTACTATAAAAGCCCTCAAATAATCCATCAGACAACGCCTCCTGTTGTGTTTTCTATTGCAACCGCATGAGCAATTGAAGGTATTGACTCGCCCTGCCATGCAGAAGTAGGTGATAGAAGCGCACCTGTAGCGACTAAAAGTATTTTTTTCAGGTTCCCTTTTTTCATTTCCTTATAGAGATAACCGTTCCATACAACAGCAGAACAGCCGCACCCACTTCCACCGGCATGCGTGTCCTGCTTCTCCGGATCAAAAATGAGAGTTCCACAGTCGTTGTATACGTTTTCTATATAAAAGCCTTCCTTCTTCATAAGGTCTATTACAATAGATCTCCCGACAATCCCCAGGTCTCCCGTAACAATCAGGTCGTAATAGCCCGGGCTTCTGCCTGTTTCATTGAAATGGCTTGTCAAAGTATCAACAGCCGCAGGTGCCATAGCTGCCCCCATATTGTTTGCATCCTTTATTCCAAAGTCAACAACCTTTCCCACTGTCACATGAGTTATGTAAGGCCCAATACCGGCCCTGGACAAAATGGATGCGCCTGCACCGGTGACCGTCCATTGTGCAAAGGGAGGTCTCTGTACTCCCTGCTCCAGGGGGAATCTGTATTGCCTTTCTGCGCTACTGTAATGACTAGAAGTCGCACACACCACGGAATCTGCAAAGCCTCCATCTATCAGCATGGCACCCATACTTATAGACTCTGCCATTGTAGAGCATGCTCCGTAAAGCCCAATAAAAGGTATCTGCAGCTCTCGCGCAGCAAAACTTGACGATATTATCTGATTCAGAAGATCCCCTGCGAAGAAGAAGTTTACCTCCATATTGCTTTTCCCCGAGCTCTTTATTGCATTTTTTACTACTGCCTTCAGCATTTTAGACTCTGCCTTTTCCCAGCTCTCTTCCCCGAAGTAGTCATCCTCCAAAACAACGTCGAAATTTTTTGCAAGCGGGCCCTGCCCCTCCTTCGGTCCCACAATCGATGCCGTCGATATGACAGAGGGAGGTGCAGCCAGTTTCAACGTCTGCTTGCCCAGTCTTTTTCCTGACATTTTATCACTCCTGTTATATTCCAGTTATTTTGCAAATAGATAATACAATATTCCTACCAGTATTGAAGTGGATATTCCATATACCAGGACAGGCCCAGCAACAATAAACATTTTTGCACCCACTCCGAATACAAAGCCTTCTCTCTTAAACTCCATTGCAGGAGAAACTATTGAGTTTGCGAAGCCTGTAATAGGTACAATACTGCCTGCTCCGGCTTTCTTGCCTATAAGGTCATATACTCCAAGCCCTGTAAGGAAAGCGCCAAGAAAAACCATAGTAGTTGCTGTTATCGCGGAGACAGCCTCCTGATTATAACCGTAGCTTTTGGCAACATTTGTTATGAGCTGAGCAACATCGCAGATTAGACCTCCCACGATAAATGCCCATATGCAGTTTTTCAGGGTATTGGGTTTTGGCATCTTATCCTTTATATATTTTTCATACTGTTTTGGACTCATTTTTGTCTTCATATAATTGTCTTACCTCCTACAAAACCTTCAAGTGCAGTTACTTGTCCTCATAAATCCGCATTATGTTTTTTGCAACTTTTCCCTCAATATCACTTCTTATTTCCTTATCAGTCTCCGACTCAAGATTAATAATATTCTTTAACTGCTTATATCTTTTGACAGAAAGCATTATCTACCACCCCGGAATCTTCGATTTTTTCATTGGCCATATGATAATCCATTACCAAGGTTGCCCTTTTCAGCTTTTTATCAATTAGCCTGCTGTCCAAAGATGACCATGAAACAAAAGTCACACAACCAATCAATAGAAATAAGAGCATACATTTAATAATTTTCATATTCCCGCACTCCAATACAATAATTATGCTTATATTATTATCGTCCAGTGCTGTAAATATTATGTCATGTAAATTTTTTTACATAAGAAGCCTCATAAACTAAATTAGTGCAAAAAAAGATGCCCCAAGGCATCCGGTTATAATAAGAGCAGCCATGTATAGCTTGGCATTGGTATAGAAATCTTGATGGAGACTAAGCTCAGAATCCTAAGAAAAACGTGACCACTAAAGAAAGAGGCTCCGAGCCCCGAAAAGCTAGCTCAACCTCGTGTTTCACTCACTGTTGTTTCTAAGGATTCTTCTCTAAGTTCCATTTGCTAGTGTAAAACCATAGTTTCAACAGGACCTATTGTGTTGAAGCTATGGTTTTGCATATAGTTGGCAAGAATATTTATGGAACATAATATTCGAAGCGCAATCAATCTTTCTATAAGATGCCTATCTATAGCATGGCTGCTTTCGTTACATAAGTAGCTATAGAAGCAAATGGTATGTATAACAGGGCATATGCTTCGGTATACATACCATTTGATTATCTCTTCTATATCTATAACTTGTAAAGTGTTCTATATAATATTTTGCCTGAGCTTAGTTATTATCTTCTTCTCTATCCTAGATACCTGCACCTGCGACATGCCAAGCATTTCCGCCACCTGACACTGGGTCATGTCCTTGAAATACCTTAGCATTATTATTTGACGCTCCTTCGCTTCAAGGGAAGACAATACTTCCTTAAGGGCAATTTTATCTATTATTTCGCTGTCCTCCCCTTCATTGCAGCTTATCCTGTCAATCAGAAGTATCGGTGAACCGTCATCCTGATGAATTGTTTCATAAAGTGATTCAGTGTTTTGGACTGAATCAAGGGCGATTGCAAGATCCTCCTTCGGGATATCAAGAACCGAAGCAATTTCTGCAATTGTAGGTTCCCTGCCAAAATCCTTTTCCAAATTTTCTTTTGCGATATGGGCTTTGTTTGCTATTTCCTTTAAATTCCTGCTGACTTTTATTATTCCGTCATCCCTGAGAAACCTTTTTATTTCTCCTATAATCATAGGAATAGCATAGGTTGAAAATTTCACATTGAAGGAAGCATCAAATTTTTTTATAGCCTTCAAAAGGCCGATACTTCCTATTTGGACCAGGTCATCATATTCACAGCCTCTGTTTAAAAACCTTTTTACAACACTTCTAACCAGTCCGATATTGTTTTCTACAAGAAAGTTTTCTGCGTCGGCATCTCCATTTTGTGCACGGGATATTATCGTTAAGAATTCTTCCTGTGTAAGTTCTACCCGTTCCATAGCAATACCCCGCTAAACAGTTTTTAGCGTTTTAGTCATTTTAATTGTAGTTCCTGCACCTGGCTGTGAGTCAATTTCCACCTTGTCCATGAAAGTTTCCATGACTGTAAACCCCATCCCTGACCTTTCAAGCTCCGGCTTGGAGGTATACAAAGGCTGCCTTGCCTGCTCTGCATCAGCTATTCCTTTACCGGAATCCTTCACCTCTATCTCTACTGTATTGCCGGTTATCCTTGAAATTATCTCCACTATTCCGGTGCTGCATTCATAGCCGTGTATAATTGCATTCGTGACTGCTTCAGATACTGCCGTTTTTACTTCTGCGAGTTCTTCAATTGTAGGATCAAGCTGTGCAACAAACGCAGCCACTACAGACCTTGCGAAGCTTTCATTCTGTGATTTGCTTAAAAATTCGAGTTTCATTTCGTTGTCTGCTTTCATTATGTTAACACTCCTTTATCTTTTCTATAGCTTGCTTTTTATTTGAATATACCGGCATTATCTTTTGTAGTCCGCATATCTCACAGATCCTTTTTACCTGCGGCTTGACATTTATCATGGCTGCTTTTCCCCCATTTTCCTTGAGTAATTTATATCTTCCTATTAATACTCCAATACCGGAGCTGTCCATAAATCCTACACTTTCCATATCAAATATAATATTCTTGGGGTTTTTAAGTAAAATTTCCCTGTCAATTTTGGCTCTTATATCTTCGCAGGAATGATGGTCTATATCCCCTTTAATCTTTGCAATAAGAAGCCTGTCCGAATACTCGAAATCAATGTTCATTCTCGTCCCTCCATTAATTTGCAGTGCATTTATTGCTGCATCTTTACGCATTAATAGTATTCTTTAAATGTATTTATTTTCCTTCAGTGAAATTTGTATTGTTTTGTTGAATCGGAAAAATTTTATTTTTAAAATTTGTAGTATTTTCGGCAAATCTTACGTAAATAAAATAGATGGAAAAATGCAATGCAAAACATAATTGGCAGAGTTATTATCCTATAGTATTTCTAGCATTTTGTGCTATACTAAAAATAATAAAATACAGAACGTATGATATTGCTAAGGAGTGATTCAAATGAATGTGCTTATATTTTCCGTGTCCATAGGCAGTGGGCATGATCAGGTGGCACATACCTTGAGAAATGAATTTATTCACATAGACAACTCTTCGAGAGTCAAAATAGTGAACACTATAAACTTTATAAGTCCAATTCTAGATAAAGTTATTCTTGACGGTTATCTGAACATACTGAAGTTCTACCCTAAGGCCTGGGGAAAGCTTTACGAAAAGACAAACAAGCTTGATCCTATAATTGATATCAATGATATTGCAAACCGTCTTATGACCAGTAAGCTCAGAAAAAGCATTGCCAAGTCGGAGCCCGATGTTATAATATGCACTCACAGCTTTCCCAGTGCAATTATATCAAGCCTGAAACAGAAAAAGCGGATTGATTGTCCTTTAATCTCTGTCATTACGGATTTTAACGTTCATTCGTCCTATGTAAACGATGAAACCGACTATTATGTGATTCCTCATGAGGATTTATCCTATATCCTGGAAAACTTCGGGGTTGATACTAATAAAATATTACCTTTCGGGATACCGATAAAACCTGAATTTTCAGAGGTTCTTTCAAGAGATGCCATACTTGAGAAATTGCAGTTGGAAAATAATAAAACCGTGCTTGTCATGGGGGGTGGTCTTGGCCTTGGACAAATAACCAATATCGTTAAAGAATTGGATAACTCCATGTATGATGTACAAATCATTGCTGTTGCGGGACGAAATCATAGATTGGAATCCAGGCTAAAGAGCCTCAATACCGTAAACAAGCTGGTTGTTTATGGTTTCATCAATAATATACATGAGCTGATGGAAATATCGGACTGTGTGATTACAAAACCCGGCGGAGTTACAACAGCAGAGATATTATGCAAACAGAAGCCTCTGGTTATATTTTCTCCTTTACCCGGTCAAGAAAACGAGAATGCAGAATTCCTGCTGAATTCCGGTGCAGCTGTCACTACCTCTGATGTGAATAAAATACCGGTGCTTATCAACCAGATATTTAACTCCCAGACACGCATGCGGTGCTTCAAGGATATGACAGGCGAGCTTAAAAAGCCTGATGCAGCCTCTACCCTCGTAAAATTTCTTACCGAAAAATATGAGGCTTAGTATAAAGAAATTATTGCCATTGAGTGACTAATGCCTTAAAATATTGATTAAAATTGTATTTAAAAGAACAACATGGTTTGAAAGGAGAATATGAAATGGATTTATGGCTTAAGGAAGCACAGATTGAGAATTCGGCAATGACTTACAAAATCAAGGAGACCATACACACCGAAAAAACAAAATATCAGGATCTTGCAGTTGTAGATACATACGAGTTCGGAAGGATGCTCCTTCTGGATGGAATTGTGCAGCTTACCATCAGGGATGAATTTGTCTATCATGAAATGATAACACACGTACCGCTCTTTACGCACAAGAATCCGAAGAAGGTGCTGGTTATAGGCGGCGGCGACGGTGGTGCTATCCGTGAGATCCTTAAACATGAATCTGTTGAAAAGGCCGTATTGTGTGAAATTGATGATAGAGTAGTTGAAATTTCCAAGAGATATTTTCCGGAAGTCAGCTGCGGATTGGATGACCCCAGGGCAGAAGTCTTTATAGGTGATGGTATAAAATATGTGCTTGAACGGAAAAATGAATTTGATGTGATAATCGTTGACTCCACAGACCCCTTTGGTGCGGCGGAAGGCCTTTTTAATGTGAACTTCTATAATTCGCTGTATGATTGCCTTACTGACGATGGAATTTTTGTAGCTCAGACAGAAACCCCTTTCTATCTTCCCAATGTTGTTAAAAGGGTATTTAAAGATATCAAAAAAGCGTTTCCTATAACCAAAATGTATTTGGCATCCATACCTACATACCCGGGGGTATTGTGGAGCTTTACCATGGGTTCAAAAAAGTATGACCCGGAAAAAATTGATGCTGATTCAATACCAAAAATTGAAACAAAATACTATCATGAGAAACTTCATGCAGCATGCTTTGTTCTTCCAAAGTATGTAAATGAATTAATTTCAAAGTAGCATCCGATAAACTGATTATTTTACTTATGCATAATAATACAAGTGAAATGTAAACTTATTTGTAAGCCATTTTGAATCTTCTGGTTTTTTAAATGTTGATAATCCATTGTGGGGCTTATCTCCTGTGCATCTTGCCAGGATTTAAAAAAGTAGTATTTTTTTAATGTATTTTTTATCAAAAAATATTGCATTTTAAAAATGTTTGCCCTATAATAAATTTGGCATTTAAATAAAAAACTTATAATCGCTCTGCAAAAGCCCGAACTTATTGCAACGAAGTTTCGGGCTTTTTTTACTTGTTGCAGAAATTTTATAGGCTTCAAAATTAAGGATTCTAAATTTTGAAATCCTCAATTTACCGAAAGGAAGGTGTAAAAAATGTACAAATTGGATCAAACCAAAACACCACTGTTTGACGCACTTTTGGAGTATGTGAATAATAACACTATCCCCTTCCATGTACCAGGCCATAAGAAAGGCCAGGGTATGGTCAATAAGTTTAGGGACTTTGTCGGTACGAATGTCTTATCGATTGATGTTACTGTATTTAAACAGGTGGACAGTCTTCATAAGCCAACGGGAGTCATTAAAGAGGCGCAAGAGCTTGCTGCCGATGCCTATAATGCGGATTACACTTTCTTTTCAATTCACGGAACTTCCGGTGCCATACAGGCAATGATAATGAGCGTAGTTAGCCAGGGCGACAAAATATTGATTCCAAGAAACGTGCACAAGTCAGTAACTGCCGGAATTATCCTCAGTGGAGCAAACCCGGTCTATATGCATCCGGAAATAGACAACAGGGTTGGTGTTGCACTTAACGTAACACCAGAAACAGTCAGAAAGACCCTGGAGCAAAATAGGGATGCAAAAGCCATACTTATTGTTAATCCGACATACTACGGTGTTTCAACAGACATTGCAGAAATTGCCAGAATCGTTCATGAGTACAACATTCCCCTTATTGTCGATGAAGCTCACGGACCTCATCTTCACTTCAACGACAAGCTTCCTATTTCAGCTATGGATGCCGGAGCGGACATTTGTGCCCAGAGCACCCACAAAATAGTCGGTTCTATGACGCAGAGCTCACTGCTCAATGTAAAACAAGGATTAGTGGATGTTAACAGGGTTAAAACAGTGATGAGCCTCCTTCAGACAACAAGTCCTTCATATATACTTCTTGCCTCCCTTGACTGTGCAAGAATGCAGTTGGCTACTCAGGGCAAGCAGCTCATAGATGAAGCAATCGAACTTGCCAAGTATGCCAGGGAGAAAATCAACAATATCAAAGGTTTGTACTGCTTTGGCGAAGAAGTTTTACAGAAAAAGGGCGCATATGGTTTCGACCCTACAAAAATTACAATAACCTGCAAGGATCTTGGCCTCTCCGGGTATGAGCTTGAAAGAATCCTGGCAGAAAAATATTTCATTCAGCCTGAACTGTCCGACCTTTACAATATACTTTGCGTATTCTCCTTTGGAGATACAAAGAGAACAGTTGATGCATTAATAGATGCTCTTACAGAAATAAGTGCTGAACAAAGCTGCAAAGAGATTGCAAAATCTGAAGTACTCGGCATACCAAACATTCCTGAAAGTGTTCTTACCCCAAGGGATGCCTTTAACAGCCTGACTATTTCAGTACCTATTGAAGACAGTATAGGCCTTATAAGCGCCGAATTCTTAATGGCTTACCCTCCGGGAATACCGGTACTTTGCCCAGGAGAGATAATTACCCAGGAAATAGTAGATTATGTCAAAGCCCTTAAGGCAGCTAACCTTTATGTACAAGGAACTCAAGACCCTGAAGTTAACAATATAAAAATAGTCAGTGACTTACAGATTCTCAATACAAATGCATAAATGAAACTCAATAAATAGCAGTATGGTTGAAAGTGAGGTTTTAAAGCCTCACTTTTATTTTGGGCAAATAAAAGGTTTGCATTGAGTTACATCTCAAGCTGTTATATAATTATCCTTGGTGAGTACTTAAAATTTTTTACATATTCAACTTATTTTTTATGGAAATCTTTTGTTTAGTCTTTTAACTACTATGCAGGGGGGTTTAGTATGAAAAAGATCATAATAATATTTACCGGCGGCACTATAGCGATGAAGAAGGATGAGAAAACCAAAGCAGCAATTCCCGCAATGTCTGGTGAAGAAATATTGCAGATGACGCCGGGAATAGAAAACATAGCCGAGATACATTTTCTTAACTTCAGCAATATTCCAGGCCCGCACATGACACCGGAGAAAATGTTCGAACTGTCCAAAACAATACAGCACAAGCTTAATGAAGAAGGCTTTGACGGCGCTGTGGTTACCCACGGTACCGACTCCCTCGAAGAAACCGCATACCTTGTAGACCTGACCGCCAATTCAGAAAAACCCATTGTTTTTGTTGGAGCAATGAAAAGCAGTTCGGAACTTGGCTGGGACGGTCCTGTAAACCTTATAGCGGCAGTATGTGCAGCTGGTTCCGATGATGCATATAACAGGGGCGTGCTCGTTGTTATGAACAATGAAATTCATTCGGCCGCTCAAGTTACAAAGACCAATACACATACCCTTGATACTTTCAAGAGTGTAGACTTTGGCCCTATAGGCTTTATAGACAATGATAAGGCTTATTTCTACCACAGCTATACCAAAAGGCAATACATCCCCGCCAGCAATATTGACAGCATGGTCGATCTTATAAAAACCGGCTGCGGTATGGATGATAGATTGCTGAAATTCTGTGTCGACTCAGGCTCTCATGGAATTGTCATAGAGGGAATGGGCAGGGGAAATATACCTCCACAGATGGTTAATGGAGTAGATTACGCACTTCTTAAGGGCATCCCCATCGTACTCGTTTCGAGATGCCTGATGGGAAAAGTTCTTGACGACTATGGATACCACGGAGCAGGCAAAGAGCTTACACAAAAAGGAGTTATCCTTGGAGACAATCTCCCCGGCCAAAAAGCAAGAATAAAGCTTATGGTAGCTCTTGGACTTACAAAAGATATAACTGAAATTAAGGATATTTTCGAGAAAAACTATTATTAATAAAGAACAGTATCGTTGTTACCATACTGTTCTGTTAAAAAAAGCTTGGTACGACTGTACCAAGCTTTTTTTAACAGTTGTAGGATTTTTTAAGATACTGTGAAAACTTGTCCCATATGTTTTTGTGCACTTCAGGAATTGTTTCCGAAGCATCAACCACAATCCACCCATATTCCTTTGCGAGCTCAAGGTATGTATTCCTTACCTTGTCAAGAAAACCGTAACTCTTCTCATACACATCACGTTTTTCTTCGCTCTTCCTGCTTCTTGATACCTCACTGCTTATATCCAGCACAATAACGATATCAGGCTGTGGCAGGAACTTTTCCAGGCTGCTTGCCCATTTTTCATCTATACCGTTTACAACACCGTAAGCAATACCGGAAGGAATGTATCTGTCGGCAATTACGAAATCATTCTCTTCGAGCATTTTATTTATCTTATCCATCATTTCATATCTGTTCACTACGTATAACATTTGCCTTACTATAGGCGAGTACTCTGTTTTCCCGTCCAAAAATGCCCTTAACTCCTTTCCTATAGGAGTTTCGTAATCCGGGAAATATATGTGTCCTACACCATAACCCATATCCCTAAGCCTTTTTGTGAGCATTTTTGATTGTGTTTCTTTTCCTGATTGATCTATTCCTTCGAATGTAAGTATCATTCCTCGTTTTTTCAAATGCCGGACCTCCTTCAAATCTTACAGCATCTCTATCATTCTATATATTACTTTCTTTACTTTGTCGTTATTTTCATTGAATACCCTGAATACTTCCTCTTCCGTAACAGGCTTTATCTCATCATTGCCCTCTAGCCCTGCATCGTAGTCAGTAATCAAAGATATATTCACATATGGTATTTCAAGTTCTTTAGCCAGTATACATTCAGGATACTGGGTCATATTTATAACTTCCCAGCCCATCTTGCTGAACCATCTGCTTTCTGCCTTCGTAGAAAACCTTGGGCCTTGTATTACAACTACGGTGCCTTTGTTATGCACCCTTACTCCCATTTCATCACAAACCTTGATTGCCAGCTTTCTTAGGCCTTCGTCATAGGGCTCCGCAGCACTTATATGCTTTGTTTCCGGGCCTTCAAAATATGTGTCCTTCCTGCCCCATGTCATATCTACGAACTGGTCGCATACAACGAACTCTCCCGGCTTTATATAAGCCTGCAAGCTTCCTGAAGCCGTGGGAGCCATTATGTATTTTACTCCGAGCATTTTCATAGCATACAAATTCGCTCTATATGGTATCGTATGGGGAGGAAAGGAATGCTTCTTCCCATGTCTTGGCAGGAAAGCTACAGTTTTGTCCCCTACTTTGGCAAGAGCTATCTTTTCACTTGGTTTGCCATAGGGTGTTTCTATCTCAATTTCTTCTACGTTATCCAGAAAGGAGTAAAAACCCGAACCGCCAAAAACTCCAATATCAGCTCTATAATTCATGATTATACCTCCTTGCTTATTTCCAATATGCACTAATACTATATTACTATAATACAGGCACCTAAACAAGACGAGAATATAAGTTCCACCAGAGATACAATAAAAGTAGCCATGTACAATCTTTCTATACGATGCCTATCTATAGCATGGCTGCTTTCGTTACATAAGTGGCTATAGAAGCAAATGGTATGTATAACAGAGCATATGCTTCAGTATACATACCATTTCACTTGTTGAGCAGCTATTTCTCTTTTTCCTTTTTCTTATCTTCTTTTTCCGTAGTCACAAGCTCCGGTTCTATCCTATCGAATTCCAGGTTTACCGGCTGTTCCCTTGCCTGCAGGATGGAGAGCACAACCTCTTCTCCGCTGTTAACAATCGACAGTTCTTCTGATATTTCTATATCAGACACTCTGAATACTTCGCCGATCTTCGTCTTTGATGCATCAACAATAATGCTTGGCGGAATCTTTTCCACCTCGCCCTCAACTTCAATCCCGTTCATCTGCTTGTTAATTACCCAGCCGTTTCTTTCTACTCTTTCCCCATTGATGACCAATACGGGAATTTCCGCATGAATTATCTCATGCAGTGCAACCGGCTGGAAATCGACATGTATTAATCTATTATTAACAGGATCCCTTTGAACTTCCTTTATAATGGCTGCTACTTCGTCGCTTCCCAGCTTTAGTTTAACTACAACATTCTCCCCGTTTTTGGACAGAACGTTATTGATTTCCTTCTCATCAATCTTAAGAAGTCTCCCGTTGGTTTCCTTCTCATAGAGTATTGCCGGTATCTTATGCTCTCTGCCAAGCTTCTTTGACTGTTTATTCCCTGATTCGTTTCTTATACTTGCACTCAGGTCAACATTCCTCATAAAAAAACCTCCATAAATGATTTTCATCTATGGAGTATTCCCATTAATTTCAACAAATAAACAAAATAACAACTGAAGCTATATACAATATGATAGTTATTTACATCATCTCATTACTGTATAGGGTATCTGGCAATAGGCACGAGGCAATAGGCAATGCACAAAAAGGACCTCGAATCGATACATCCATCCAATTGCCCATCGCCCATAACCCATAGCCTATCTAGTCTATCTCGGCTTGCAGATGATCTCCTCTATCTTTGTTTTCAAAATATCTCTGGCGTGGGCCGGTTTTAAAATTACTGCACTGTCCGCTCCCCTGTTTGTCCCGCCGATTGCAATGATGCATTCCCCGTGGGGTATCATACCCGCATCCAATGCCATTACGGATATTTCCACGCATACTTTAATACCTTGCCCGAACATTCTCAATGTATTCGACATTATCTCCAGGGGATATATGCCTCCGAATTTTGAGCTTAAGCCCCTTTCCGCTCCTGATAATACATGGGTTCCTGTCATTACCCTCACACCCTTGCTTTCCAGTTCTTTTCTCATCTTGGAATCCATCTCGTTTTCTCCAGGCTCTTTAAAGCCGTTTGCATGGGTTACGCATACTACGTTTAATCCGCAGTTTTCCAGTAGCTTTGCAGTACTACCTGTGTTGGAAGCTACGACAATATGTTTTATTCCCTTTTCCTTTGCTGTTTTCAAAGCCAGATCAATTGTTTTTTCTGTATATTCCTTTCCTGCTCCATCCCAATACATGTGGTTGCCTCCCTTCCATAATTCTAATATTCCAGGAATCTGCTCCCCAGATATCTTTTTATGATTTCCGGATCGCTTTCTTTTTCAATTAATATTGATTCCCTGTCCGAATCCTCAAATATCACTTCGACAGTTGCATCGCCCTTTAAAAACTGCTCGGCCACTGTCTTTTCGTCAACTTCACGGTACTGAACCTTCTTCCTTGCCTTCTCATTTCTTTTGAATTCCCTTGCAAAGAAGCTTCCTGACATTCTAATCACCCTAAGATAATTCATTTCTGCCCTCCTGCATGATATTGCTTATTTTGTATTTCATTCATCATTATCACTATTGTTATTATATTAGCCTTATTATTTCATTTTGCAGACACGTTTTGAGTTTCAAATCCTTAATTACCCCTGCAAAATCAACTTTAATCCTTGTTGATTCCCCGGTTCCGTCTATTTCCCTTATTACTCCCTCATAATAAATTTTATGAAATATTCGCTGCCCTATGTATACCTGTTTATCATAATCAGTGTTCTTGTAAATTTCATTTATGAAACGTGAGGGCTTTGCCTGCTTGCCGTATCTTTTTCTCGGAGCAGCGATAAAAAGTTCCTTCTTGGCTCTGGTCATTGCAACATAAAAAAGTCTTCTTTCCTCTTCAAAATCCGTACCGTCGGATGAATCACCTTTTACATAAGGGGTCAAACCCTCTATGGAGCCGCAGATAAAAACCGTGTCAAATTCCAGCCCTTTAGCCCTGTGCATCGTAAGAAGCTTAACCTGGTTACCTCCGAAATCTTTAACAGTCTTCTCCCCAGACTTTTCACAGACCTCATCTATGTGCTGCAAATACTGCTCTATCCCTTTGAAGCCCTTGGTAGAGCTTTCTATTTCCTCTATAGTATCGAACAATGCCCTTGCGTTTATCCTCTTTAAACCAGCATACTCCCTCAGGTATTCATCGTAACTGATTACGTTCCTTATGTATTTAACTGCGTTATTTGTATTCATACCGGATAATCTTGCTATATCGTTTCTTAATTCATTTACAGCGTTTACCTGAAGCCTGTTCAAACCACAGTAAGTAATCAGGTTGTCCAGGAAATCCCCTTCAATTCTGTCCGCTCTCTCCAACGCTTCCTTGCTTATAAACCGTTTTGGCTTGTTCATTATCCTGATTAGTTCCTTATTGCTGCCAAGACCTCTTCCAAGCTTCAGATAGCCTGTTATATCCTTGAATATCCAATGGTTATATATGGAGGCTACTCCATCTAGAGTAACAAAAGGTATATTGGCATCCATAAAAGCATCTATTAGTGCCCTCGATTGCAAATTTGTCCTGTAAATCACCGCAATCCCGGAATAATCGCTGCCCTTTTCCTTCATCCTTTCAATCCTCGACGCAATACTCCTGGCTTCCTCCTCGGAGTCTTCGGCTTCAAAGGTTACGGGTATATTGCCGGCACCGCCCACAGCTTCAAGGTTTTTCTCGTATCTCTTTTTATTGTTATTTATAACTGACAATGCAGATGTAAGTAAGTTTTTTGTAGTTCTGTAGTTGCTTCTGAGAAACACTTTTTTGCAGCCTGGGTACAGCTTTTCAAAATTCAGCAAAATATCAGGCGCAGCGCCTCTGAAGCCATATATTGACTGATCATCATCACCGACGACGAAAATATTGTTGTCCGGTTCTGCTATAAGCTTTATTGTTTCAAACTGCAATATATTTATGTCCTGAAACTCATCAACCAGTATAAACTTGAATTTGCTCCTCACTTCCTTGAGTATTCTTGAACTGCCTCTAAGTAGCCAATAGCAGTCGCTCAATATATCGTCGTAATCATATTTGCCCGAGCTCTGCTTTATTTCCTTGTATTCATTCATTATCTTCCTAAGCTGGTTCTTATCGCAGGAAGACGGCTCGTAGTCCCTAATATCCGTCATTGTGCTTGTTACATAATCCATATCATTAATTATGTCTTTTAACTGTTCTTCATCCTCAGAAAACTCCAAATCCAGCTTCCTTAATATTGATCTCACAACGTTGAACTTCTGCCCTTCATCTATAAGGTCTTCCAGCTTATAACCCTTGTATTGCCTCAGTATCTTGTAAAAAACGGAGTGGAGCGTTCCAAAGTTTACCGCTCTTGCCTTAGCCTCACCAACAAGCTTTTCATACCTTGCTTTCATCTCATAGGCCGCAGCCCTTGAAAAGGTTACTACCAGTATGTTTTCCGGTTCAACAAGCTTCTTCCTTATCAGATTATATATTCTTGCCGTTATAATGGTAGTCTTTCCAGTACCCGGACCGGCAAGCACCATGCATGGGCCTTCGCCAAAGGCTGCGGCTTCAAGCTGTTCTTTATTTAAACCCTTCAAATATGATTGCATCTAGTTTACCTTTACTTTCTCAATTTTGCAAAAGCAGTGGTTGAATATCCCCTGATTTCCAATATCACTTATACCGTCTTTTGTCAGCCTGTTTACACTTCCGCCGTTTTTCAGCCACCAACCCTCGTTCATATATATAACCCCCGGCGTTCCTGACTCAGAAATGCTGACTTCTGCGTAAACATCTCCATATTTATTAAAAAGCTTTATAACTTCTTTGTTTGCTATTCCTTCGTGCATTGCATCCGAAGGATTTATATATACTATTGGGAAATCTTCCTTAGCTTCTGCTATGTGCTGTGAATGCAAGGACTTCTTATAATGAACCGTCAACAGCCTATAGCCTTCTGCCTGGCCATTGCTATTATTTCTTAGGCATTCTTCCATTTTCTCTACTTCTATAAGCTCAAATTTACCCGAAGCCGTGTTAAATTTCTTATCGGCCCACGGAATATCTATGGACAATGGGTTTTTCACATAACCCAGCCTTTTTAACTCGTTCAGGTCCAAGCCTTTACCGGTAAGTGGTTTCATCAGCAGTTTCATCCATTGTCTCTCATTTAGCTTTGGAAAATCCTCATACCCCATTATCTCAGCAAGTTCAGTGTATATTTCAAACTCAGGTTTTGCTTCATAGTATCTTTCTTTGCATTTATTCACATAGCCTACATAACTGCTCAACATATGCGGTATATTTATGTCCTCTTCCTCCAGAAAGTAAGCGGCAGGCAGTACTATGTCCGCCATCTCCGCCGTATCTGTCATAAAATGCTCCAGCACAACCTTGAATTCTATACTTTCAATAGCTTCTATAACTTCATTGGTATTGGGAAGCTGTGTAACTGGATTTGCTCTTGAAACAAAGAGCATTTTCACCGGCGGGTCATTGAGTTCCTTCACCATTTTCCCGAACATTGCCCTATTTACCAGCCTGGGAGGTGCATCTGACATCTTTTTCCTTGGTCTGAAATCCATATAGCCGTCAGACACATCATTGGCATAGTTAGCCCCGCCCCCTGGAACACCAATGTTCCCTGATATAGCAACCAACATATCGATGCATCTTACCATGGTGCCGCCATAAGGATACCGCTGCAGCCCATATCCAATATAAACGGATGCAGGACTGAAGTTTATTAACTGCTCTGCAAATTCCACTATCTCTACCTCAGAAACTCCGCAAAGTTCCGAAAACTCCGGCATGCTTTTTCCCTTCAAAAAGGATTTAATTTCATCAAAGCCAAGTGTGCAGTTTTGCATAAAATATTTGTCGTATTTATTTTTTTCCAGCATATATTTTGCCGTTGCACAGGCAAAAGCGGCATCTCCTTCGGGCTTTACTGCTATATGCTTGTCACATAAATCTGCGCTTGCAGTCTTTAAAGGGTCGATCAAAATTACTTTTGCTCCATTATCTTTTGCTTTTTTTATATATGGAACCAGATGAATATTGGTATCAACCGGGTTTCTTCCCCATATCACTATTGTTTTTGAATTCATCATATCCTCAGGCTTATGGCTTAACACCCTGCCAAAATCCGCCTTCTGTGCACTCATCCCAGCTCCCCAGCATATGCTTCCATAAATCCGAGTAGTTCCTCCCATGAATTCAAAAAACATATCTTCTATATTTTTCAAAATGCCTGCTGATCCAGAATATGTATAAGATGCTATAGACTGCATTCCGTAATTTTCTATATATTCCTTCATCCTGTCCGAAATTATATCATAAGCTTTGTCCCAGGTTATCCTTTCCCATTTTCCTTCTTTTTTAAGCATTGGGTACTTGAGCCTTTCAGTATGATAGACCCTCTCAAGATGTTTTTTCCCTTTTTCGCATATGAAGCCTTTAGTTATTGGATGTTCTTTATTGCCTTCAATTTTCGTTATCCTGCCGTCATCCTCTACCGTTACAACAAGACTGCAGGCATCAAAGCAATCAAGGGGACATGTTGTAATTACATTTTTTAAAGACATCATAATCCTCCGATCCGGTGTATAAGTCTCTTTCACATATATTATAGCATTCATACCATAAGAAAAAAAGAAAGCCGGCTTGTAACCAAGCTCGGCATCTGAGTTTATTATTATAATTCTTTTCCCTTATTAAAGGCTTTTATATTGATATCAACCAGCTTGGGATTTATTGTCTCTCTCACTATTTCCTCCCAATTGATTTCATCAAGCTTGAGGGCCTTCACCAGTGCTCCCAGAAGTACTATATTCTGAGTCTTTATGTTTCCAACCTCTTCTGCAGCTTTACCTGCATCCACTACAACAGTTTTAAATGCCCTCTGCAAAGCTTCTATAAGCTCACTGGGGTATTCTTCCTTTCCGCTTGCTATAGGGAGTGAAGGAATCTCATAATTATTGACTACTACAACTCCGTTTGGCTTCAGATATTCAGACCATCTTACCGCTTCCATCTTTTCAAAGGAAACCAGTATGTCCGCCTGGCCTCTGCCTATTATAGGAGAATAAACCTTTTTCCCGTATCTTACCTGTGTAGTTACGGAGCCTCCTCTTTGAGCCATGCCGTGTACTTCTGACATCTTTACATCATAGCCTGCCTTCATAAGGCCTGCAGTCAATATTTTGCTAACGAGAATGATGCCCTGTCCGCCGACTCCAACAAGCAGTATATTTCTAGTATCATTCATCTTATTCACCAACCTTCTCTATAGCATCGAATTTGCATACCTGCATACATACTTCACAGCCTACGCACATCGACGGCTCTATATATGCCTTGCCTTCTTTGAAGAATACCGCAGGACATCCTACCTTCAGGCACATTTTGCACTTTGCACATTTATCCCTGTTTACCGCACATTTTGTCTTGAAGGGCGGCAATCCTTTTATCAAAACACAAGGTCTCTTTGTTACTATCGCATAAGGTTCTTTGCTGCCGGAAGCTTCTTCTACAACTTCATCCATTGCCTTAAGGTCACATGGATCTACAACCTTTACAGTCTTGTAACCAATTGCCTTAAGTACATCAACCGGGTCTATCTGGACTGCGTCCTCACCCATCAATGTTTTCCCCGTACCCGGGTTTTCCTGGTGTCCGGTCATTCCTGTAATTCTATTGTCAAGTACGACTGGTACCATTCTTCCCTTGTTGTATACTATGTCAACAGCACCCGTGATTCCTGAATGGAAAAAGGTTGAATCTCCAAGCACGCCGAAAACCCTGGTATCTTTTCCTGCTGTTTCAAAGGCCTTAGCCATACCCATGCCTGCGCTGAAACCGGCACCCATGCATATGCAAGTGTCTATTGAATTGAGCGGGTCAAGTCCGCCGAGTGTATAGCAGCCTATATCGCTTGTAACAACCGTATTCTTTTTCTTTGACATTGTATAGAAAAATCCTCTGTGCGGGCAGCCCGGGCAAAGCACCGGAGGTCTTGCGACAACCTTTGCATCCACCTTTACAGTCTCATTTTCCTTATTTAAAAGAGCCTTTGCAACTATATCCGGATTAAGCTCATACATGTTCGGTATTAATTCCTTGCCTATGCATTTTACACCTGCTGCCTTTATCTGTTCTTCCATGAAAGGTTCCAGCTCTTCCACAACATATACTGTCTCAAATTTTGAAGCGAAATCCTTTATAAGATCCATTGGAAGCGGGAAAGTAAAACCCAGCTTCAGGTATGAAGCCTTGTCTCCAAAGACTTCTTTCACATACTGGTATGAAACCCCGGCTGTAATAATACCTATCTTGGTGTTTTCATTATACTCTGCCCTGTTTAAAGAAGATTTGTTTGCATATTCTTCAAGAGCTTTAAGCCTTTCTTCAACTCTTGCATGTGCAAGTCGTGCATTTCCAGGAGTTGCGACATATTTAGGTATATTCCTTGTATAAGGCTTGAAGCCTGCTTCTTTTCTTTCTCCAAGTTCAACTATGCCTTTGCTGTGGCATATTCTTGTTGTGACTCTGAAAAGTATTGGTGTATCAAACTTCTCGCTTATGTTGTACGCCTCGATTAAAAAGTCCTTGCATTCCTGACTGTCGCTTGGCTCTATCATAGCCATTTTTGAAAACCTTGCATAATACCTGTTGTCCTGTTCATTCTGTGAGCTGTGCATGCTGGGATCATCGGCACTTACCAATATGTAACCTGCATTTACTCCGAGGTATGCATAAGTAAATATTGGGTCAGCCGCCACGTTCAAACCGACATGCTTCATTGCGGACAAGCTCCTTGCCCCTGCAATGGACGCGCCTATTGCAACCTCTGTTGCAACCTTTTCGTTGGGTGCCCATTCACAATAAATATCATCCTTGTACTCAACTATATTCTCAAGTATTTCTGTACTTGGAGTACCGGGATACGCTGCCGCTACTTTAACACCTGCCTCATAGGCACCTCTGGCTATCGCCTCGTTGCCTGACATCAACTGCTTCACTGTTTTTTCCCCCTTATATATTTGAATCTTTTTGTTAACTGTTTGCAATTACACTGCCCAATGCTATTGAAAGCAGTTTAGTCTCTGATGTATCTGCCCTTGATACCAACACTATGGGTACCTTTGCACCCATTATTACACCTGCTGACCTTGATCCCGCAAAGTATGTCAGTGATTTTCCCAAAGCGTTTCCCACTTCGTAATATGGTACAAGCAGTATATCCGCGTTTCCGCCGCCTTCTCCCTTGTAACCCTTGTGGGCACATGCTTCAGCACTGATTGCCAGATCCAACGCAACAGGACCCTGCACAACAGTTCCGAGTCCTTCCCATTTTTCCTTCATATCAGCTAATCTTTTAGCATCAACCGTTGCAGGTATCTTTGGGTTAACCGATTCTGCTCCGGCCAGGACTGAAGTATAAATTTTATCCATTTTCATAGCTTTGCATACTTTTATAGCATTTTCAAGTATCTGCACCTTCTGGTTGAGGTCCGGTGCCACGTTCATTCCACCGTCTGTGAGGTATAGTAGCTTTTTATAGGTCGGTACTTCATACACCATTACATGGCTTATCAGATTATCTGTTCTCAGGCCGATTTCCTTGTCCAGAACCGCTCTCATTATGTCCGCTGTCTGCAGTATTCCTTTCATTAAGAAGTCGCCTTTACCGTTTCTTACCAGCTCTACAGATTTTCTCGCAGCTTGTATGATATCCGGCTCGTTTATTATTTCGTAAGCGGTGCTTTCAAGGTTTATGAATTTCATTATTTCCTTTATTTTTGCTTCGTCCCCTACCAGGACAGGCTCTGCAAGGCCCATGTCCTTTGCTTTGCTCACCGCAACAAGCACATCTTTGTCCTGTGCAGCTGCTACTACAATCTTCATCCTTCTCTGGCTTTTAGCTGCATCCAATAGTTCTTCGAAGTTCTTTATCATTAAATCACCCCTGGTTGTAATTTTTTTGTAGTATTTAAAATTTTTTTGTAATTATACTATTCTACATATACGCAAATATTCCTTCAAAAAATATATTTTTAAATGAAAAAACAGACTCCTAAAAGTCTGTTTTCACTAATCCTTAATATCCCAATTCTTCGCCTACTATGACAACTTCCAAGAAAGTCATGCTGGGCTTCCTGTTTATTATTGTAGTTACATTGCACATTCTCTGAGGGCTTCTGCAATCCCCGCATTTTCCGGTTATTGCACATGGTGTCTCTAATTTTAACCTTCTGGCATTTTTATATGCATTATCCTTTATCCTCTGCAAGGCTGCATCCAGGTTCTTTGTTATCTTGTTAATCCCACATATTATATAAACCTTCTTTGGTCCGAATATCATTCCTGCAACCCGGTTTCCTGTTCCATCCGTATTTACAAGCTGTCCCTCTTCTGTAAGAGCGTTGGTGCTTGCAAGGTAAACATCCGCGTGAGAAGCATTCATCCTCGCTTCACTCGCTTTTTCCGGAGTGCTTTCCAACCAGTGGAAAAATACCTGATTACCCCTTTCTATCAGTTTCTCCGGAAGGCCTAATGTTTTTACAGTCATTGATCCGCCTATGCCAACCTTATCATCTTTTTTAATATTTCCCAATATATACTCTACCGCACCATTGGAACTATCAAAGTAAGAAGCTTTTATGTTGTTCTTCTCAAGAGCCTCCATTGTCTTCTTTACATTTTCCTGCATAAAATCACTCCTCAAAACTATTTCTATACATATAATATTACTTTTTCTGTGTTGGAATCAACAAGAGTTTTTCTAAATCTAAATCTAAATACAAAAACAGCCATGTTATACATGGCTGCACTTATTGCCAAGTGATATCCTGCTAATATTACAGGTCGTAATACAACTCAAATTCTGCCGGATGAGGTATTATGCTTATTTTTTTGTGTTCCTTCTCATATTTATTCTTTATCCATACATCCAACAGTTCTTTGGTAAAGACTCCACCCTTCAAAAGGAACTCATTATCTTTCTTCAAGGCTTCAAGAGCCTCTTCCAGGCTCTTGGGAAGCCCTTTGATTTTTTTTCTTTCCTTTTCGCTTAGGTCGAATATATTAACATCGTATGGACCATAGCCTTCCTTAACGGGGTCTATCTTGTTCATTATCCCGTCAAGTCCTGCCATCAAAAGTGCCGAGTATGCGAGATACGGATTGCAGGTTGCGTCGGACGGCCTGAATTCGAATCTCTTGTTTTCAGGTTTATTTGCATAGCCTGGTATCCTTATTACCGAGCTTCTGTTTGAGGTTGCGAAACATATGCTTACAGGTGCTTCATAACCCGGTACCAGCCTCTTGTATGAGTTGGTGCTTGGATTTGTAAGCGCAAGCAGTGCAGGTGCATGCTTCAGAAGTCCTCCTATATAGTAAAGTGCCGTCTGGCTTAAGCCGGAATATCCGTTCTTATCATAGAAAAGCGGTTTACCGCCTTTAAAGAGCATCATATGCACATGCATACCATTACCGGCTTCCCCAAACATTGGCTTCGGCATAAATGTCACGGTTTTGCCGTTTTCTACAGCAAGATTCTTTACTACATACTTGAGCAGGTAAGTCTTATCCGCCATATCTTTCATCTTGCCGAACTCAACTTCTATTTCAACCTGCCCCGGTCCGCCAACCTCATGATGATGGTATTTTACAGGAACACCGAGACTTTCCAGCATTATGCTCATCTTGCTTCTCAAGTCATTTGTGATATCGTACGGTAAAGCTACATGATATCCACCCTTGTGCAGAACCTTGTATCCCAAGTTGTTTTCATATTCAATATTTGTATTCCATTCGGCCTGCAGCGAGTCTATGCTTACTTCCTGGTGGTTCGGCTTATTGTCATAGGCAATATGGTCAAGTATATAAAATTCAAACTCCGGGCCTATAATGTTTTCATCTGCTATTTCTGTAGAAATCATGTACTTTTCTGCTTTTTCGGCTATGTATCTGGGATCCCCCTCATATCTCAGTACACCGCCATCCAGCTTGTGTATATCCCCGATCATGCTTAATGTGGGTTCCTCGCAGAAAGGATCTACAAAGGCTGTGCTTAAGTCTGGTATAAACACCATATCACTTTTCTCTACGGTTGAATAACCATAGCTGGAGCCATCAAATCCGATACCTTCTTCGAATACGTTTTCCCCTAAACGTTCAACAGGTATCGACAGGTGATGCCATCTCCCATTCAAATCAGTGATTTTGAAATCAACAATCTTTATACCCCTTGTTTTGCAATACTCTTTAGCTTCTTTCAGACTGCTGAACAATCGTACAACCCCCTTTTAAATTATACTAATTTTAGTATATTTAAAATTTTTTAGCATGTCAAATTTACCCCTAATTGTACGATTTACTATTTTATTTTACTTAACATTTCATTCATCTTTTCCTCATTTGGTACAAAAAAGGATAAATGATTGATATAGTCTGCCTTGCCGGGTATTGTCTGCATTGTGATATTCTCTTTTTTCACGCTTTTTGCTTTTGTTACATAGTACATCATCTGGTTGGGAGTCATATTTGTCTTTACATTTTCCTTTATGGGTCCCTGCAACTTAATAAAATTTGCAACAAGATTCCCGTTAAGCACCTTCTCCATTCCTAACCTGACAATCTCCTGCTGAGTTTTGACTCTGCCCAGGTCACCCTCTTTATAGCCGCCGCCTTTATTGTTCTTTCTCCACCTCAGAAGCTTGACTATATCCTCGCCCTTGCTTACAACATCACCCTTTTGGAAATGTATATGCAGGTCATCTGCAGGATCATCATAATTCATATCAGCAGGAACAGTGACCTTAATGCCCCCTAAAGCATCAACAATTGCCTTTACAGCTTCATAGTCAAACTTAACATAATAATGTATCGGAACTCCGGTAAGAGATGATACACTTTCTACAACACTGCCAGCACCGCCTCTTCCATAAAAAGAGTTGATTTTGTTGTTTGCTGAGGTTTTGTGCCCTGATCTTGGTATATATGTATCTCTTGGAATTGAAAAAACATCAACAGTTTTGGCTTTCGGGTCAAAGCTGCACAGCATGATTGAATCGGAAAGTCCTTTAGCTACTCCCATTACCACTACATTAACTCTTCCATCCGGCACCGGATATCCGGCAGCGCCTTCCTTCACGCTCAGATTGTTCAGAAATACATATGTAAATCCGTATACAGCCGCACCGGCTATGCATGCGACTATAAGCAGAGCTCTTAGTATTTTCCACGCTTTCATTGATTTTTTACCCCCTATTTGATGCATTTACATAAGAATCGACATATCTAGTTTAATTCTCATTATATAATATGTAAAGTTTTCAATAATAAAAGAAAACGTACCATAAAAACATTTAAATGCTTTTATGGTACGTTTTCTTGTTGTTTTGCGTTTCTACAAGATAATATCCCTTGACAATCAGCTTTTCATTATCGGCTAATACCCTTATATCATCATAATCCGTCCGGTCCATTTTTACTGATAACCCGCAGCTCGCAGTAATTTCTCTGGGCACCGGCATTATATTAATCTTGAAGCCACCATCCTTTACAACCTTTTCAAACCGCATGGCATGATGTGTTGAATCGAATACGGCGAGGTAATAATCATTCATTGCTTTCACTCCTCTTATAAAATAAAGTTATATTATATAATGAATTGACTTTCAATCGATATTATCTATTATTCCAGACTAAACTATTTATAATATCTATATATCTTTGACATCCTGTGTTTTTAAGGTAGTATTTATAGTGAATATATTTTCCCTTAAAATAATTCCTGATAGGAGTGTTGTTATGGATTTCAGGCAAATTGAAGCATTCGTATATGTTGTACGTCACAAAAGCTTCTCGAGAGCGGCTGACGCAATATTTCTCACCCAACCTACAATAAGTTCCCATATAAGCTCCCTTGAAAATGAAATGGGAGTAATGTTAATTGACCGCTCCGGCAAGGAAATAGTACCTACAAAAGCGGGCAAAGTCTTTTATGATTATGCTAACAATCTCATTAATATTAGAGATAATGCCATTTTTACACTCGGAGAATTCTCAAAAAAAGTAGAAGGCAAAATTGAAATTGCTGCATCCACAGTTCCTGCAGAATATCTTCTCCCTGATCTTATGCTCGGCTTCAGGAAGCTTTACGAAAATATCAGCTTTTCCGTTCAGCAGCTTGATTCAAATCAGGTTGTCGAAGAGCTGCTCGAAAAAAACTATGAGCTTGGCATGGTGGGAACAGTAATCGAAAACAGCAAGCTGGAGTATCATTATTTGACTGAAGACAGACTGGTCCTTGCCGCACCTAATAATAAAAAGTTCAATTCAATAAAATCCGATACCATACCTTTTGAGCTGCTGGAAAACGAATGCTTTATATATAGGGAATCAGGCTCAGGCACAAGGCAGGAGTTTGAAAAGATATTTCATAAGAATGGAATTAATCCCGGCAGTATAAAAATAGCAGCCCAGTTCAACAGCGTAGATGCCATCAAGCAGGCTGTCAGCAAGGGGCTTGGAGTATCAATCATGTCTTTCATCAGCATTGAGGATTATGTGAAATTCGGGCAGATCAAAGCATTCAACATAGAAGGCTTCGATTTAAAACGGGGCTTTTACATGGTTACGCACAAGAAACGCCCGCTTTCCCCGGCTAATTCAGTGTTTCTGAAATATGTTTCAGACTTTTATAAATAATATATCAAAACCGCTGCTGATACCTGTAACAGCTCAGGGCCAATAGTGTCAATGCCGGGGTATAGAAAACCCAGATTAGGCTGTTTACTATGAGCCATGCAAAGCCTATGTTCATTATTGCATCAGGTCCTACCAATATATCGCAGCAGTAAAAACAAAGCATACCCAAAGCCGTCATTTTTGAATTTATTGCAGGGAATAAGCCCAGTACCCAATTTGCAATTCCGGTCCAAAGAGAAGTTCCCAGAATTAAACCGTATAGACAGGCTAATGGAATGAACTTATTATTGTTTAGAACAGGATAAAAAATTACAGCTACTGCAGCTAAAGACATTGTTATAACTACTGCGGCCAGCTTTGGTTTATCTTTCTGTCTGCGGCTTGCATATTTAAGCTTTCCTTTTAATCCTTTTCCGTTTCTTATGATAAGAATAGTCTGGCATACTGCGAAAAGGCCAATGCCAATATCAAATCTATTAAGGAAAAATGCCAGCTCTCCAAAGCAAACCGCAATAAAAACAGGCTTCATCAACCTGCTGTCCCTTGCTTCAAAACCGTCCTTACCTGCTGCCCAAGCTATTGCAGCAGCTAAAACAACCGTAATCCTTTTTAATATATAGCTTGTATCTATTCCGTAGTAATATTTCAAGCCGAAGAAACGTGAAAAATCCAGTACCGCAAACCAAATGTACAGAATTAAAATTAAATATATGCAAATATGTATTAGCAGCTTCTTTCCTTTTGACATATTGTTCTCCAATTTTCTCTTATAGTCATTAGTAGTTTTCA
>JBLNDG010000097.1:0-5363 GCA_050261415.1 Caulobacteraceae bacterium
ATCTATGCTTCCTATTTTGCATTGATTTCTCTTTTTTCATTACTGCCGCAAAAGAGAAAAGAAAAATATCAGCCAAAATATAAATTTGCAGCAGTTATTGCTGCCCGGAACGAAGAACTAGTGATTGGCAATCTGATTGACAGTTTGCAAAAACAGAGATACCCCAAAGAACTGTTTGATATTATTGTGATTCCAAATAATTGTATAGATGGCACAAGACAGGTTGCCTTATCAAAGGAAGTAAAACTCTTTGATTGCAAAGGTGTGATAAAATCAAAAGGAGATGCCCTTTGTGAGTTTTTCGAATACATTTTGGAAAATGATGATATATATGACGGGTTCTGTATTTTCGATGCTGATAATGTTGTTTCTGAGGATTTCCTATTTGAAATGAACAATGCAATGTGCCGCGGTGTAAGAGTCGGGCAAGGCTATCGGGACAGCAAGAACCCCTATGATACCATCATTTCAAGCTGTTACTCCATTTATTATTATATTGTAAACCGATTTCATAACCATGCAAGAAGTGTATTGAATTTATCGGCAATGATAAACGGCAGCGGGTTTATGGTTAGTACTGATGTTATAAAAAAGCAAGGTGGATGGAAAACAAAAAGCATGACGGAGGATATAGAGTTCACAACGAAATGCGTATTATCAGGGGAAAAAGTAGAGTGGATACCCGATGCAATTATCTATGATGAACAGCCGCTTACTTTTGCACAGTCTTGGAGACAGCGCAAGCGTTGGTCTACGGGATTAATACAGGTTCTCGAATTGTATTATACCCAGCTTGTTAAAAAAGCGGTGACTCAAAGAAGCACTTCATGCTTTGACTTAACAATGTTTTTTATTGCACCCATTATGCAAATACTGTATTTTACATCAATTATTCTTACAATTATACTAAACTTATGCTATGTAAAATATGATTACTTTCCGCAGACAGCCATTTTTCACCGACTGTTTTTATCATTAGACTATTCTTATCTCGCAAGTTTTATTGTAGCCTTTGCGGTCATATTAATTGAGCGAAAAAGAACACTAAAAATGTTCAAAGGGATTGTAACCTTTTGGCTGTTTATGTTAAGCTGGCTGCCAATTAATATTTTGTGCATTATTAGAAAACAGACTGAGTGGACACCGATCAAGCATACAAGAGTGGTAAAAATAAATGAACTGGTTTCAGAGGAAGACTAGGTTTGACACCAACCTTTTCATAGTTCATTCGTGTAATTTATTGTAAAAAGAGAAGAGGTGAAACTTTGAATGAAATAGAACTGGTACTAGCCTGTCAAAAAGGAGAAAAACAGGCTTTCAATGACATTATAATACGTTATTATCCCTATGTTTCAAAGTTTCTCCTAAAGATTACTGCTGACGAAACCGTAAGTGAGGACTTAACGCAAGACACTTTTTTGAAACTGATCCGCAGTATAGACAGATTTGACGTCTATGGAAAAGCAACCTTTGCGACCTACCTTATGGCTATTGCAAAGAATTGTTATATAGACTATCTGAGGAAGAACAAAAATATCATCTTGAGTATTGACGATCAGGAAGTCGCCGATGTGTGGACTGTTGAAAACAAGGTACTCAAAGAGATTGAAGCATCGGAGATAATAAAGGCGATAGATACCCTGCCTTGGGAACAGGCACAGGCTATCAAGCTAAAGTATTTGGAGCAGCTCACATTGCAAGAGGTAGCAGAAAGATTCAATACTCATCCAAAAACAATAAAAAGCCGGATACATGCCGGGATGGTGAAGTTGCGAAAAAGTTTTTTAAAAAGGGGAAATGAAAATGGATAAAAAACTAGACTGTTTACTGCTCGCCCTGGATGATGAAATTGAGAAAAAATGCTGCGAAATAAAAAGGAAAAGAGCTGAACAAAGAATGACAAGACTATTTGTTTTGGTGTGCAGCTTGTTTGTAACGGTACCGGTTTTGCTGGTATTTGCAGGGATTAATTTGTTTTCACTAAGTGTCCCGGTACTATTATTTTTGTCTATATCCATGTTTGCCCTTTCTCCAATCATATTTAGCAGTATCACAGGGGGTGCTGTACGATGAGAAATCTTGATAATGCGCTTGAAAAGCTTAATTTCAAAAAAACAATCAAGTTGTATCTGATCTTTGCAGTTATAGCGGGGATATCTTCGGCTATCCTTTTGGGATATGCATTTAAAGATAAATTATTGTTCGCCTATAACTATAGTAAAGTAAGTGAAAAAATCGAAGACGGAAGACTTGGAGTTGATGTGATAAAGGCAGATTTAGCTACTCTTGCAGGAAAATCTGCTGACATCGCGGATATATTAATCCTTGATAAAGACAATAAGGTTACTTTTTCTGCCAGGAACTCAGAGTTTGCCGCCGGAGGTAAGTTCACTTTGGAGCGCGGCAAATATGAAGAAAACCGCTATTTGACTTATACACAAAATCCGGATGTGAACTTTAAGCTGGTGAGAAAAGATGAATTGATGCTATCCACCGTGCTTGCTGACAATGAAAAGGATATTGAACATAACCATGACGACAGCACCTTTTTTGAAAACAACTTCAACTCAAAAAAAATCTACCTGCTAAGTTATACAGCGAATAAAAGAACGGGAGATAAAATTTACTTTATCAGTGATGTACGCCCTGTTGCAAACGGCTCACTGTATATTAAAATTGTCGGTGCACTTGCAATGCTGTTTTTTATGCTATATTGGGTTTTGCTTGCTCTTTGGGTTTATCAAAACGCAAAAAAAGCAAAATCAAATGCCGTACTGTGGGGAGTCATTACTCTATTCACCAACCTTGCCGGTCTGTTCATTTACCTCATCTATAAACAGAACAACCAGACCTGCTTTAAATGCGGTGCGACACAAAATAAGAGGAATATATTCTGCACGTATTGCGGTGCGAAGATTAGCAGGACTTGCAACAAGTGCAATGAAATCATAAATGAAGGTGATAATTTCTGTAGCCGTTGTGGAAGCAGCATAACCAATGATGAAAAGAGTGAGTAGTAATGGAATATATACAAAGCATAGATAATTCCGTACTGGATTTCATCAGAACTCATATGAGTTCTGGGTTTCTAGACCATACAATGCCTTTTATCACCAGGCTTGGCAGCGGCGGTATGATATGGATTGCCGTAACCCTTGCATTTTTAATAAGCAGAAAATACAGGACCGATGGGTTGCTATTAGCCAGCTCATTGCTGTTCTGCCTATTGATAGGAAATATCATTTTGAAACCATTGGTTGCAAGGATCAGGCCTTGTGATGTAAATACAGCGGTTGCATTGCTGATTCCGAGGCCAACTGACTTTTCATTTCCTTCCGGGCACTCCATGTCCTCCTTTGCAGCCACAACTGTAATATTTCATGCAAACAGAAAGATGGGTATCGCGGCATTAATATTAGCTATATTGATTGCATTTTCAAGGCTCTACTTATATGTACATTATCCTTCTGATATTATAGCGGGGCTTGTGATAGGAATATTAATCAGTGTTGCGGCAATCCGGACGTATCAAGTAAAAATAAAAGGAGATAAAAGCTTATTTTAAAGACAAAGTCATTAAAAGTGTAAGAAAGGTATACCGAGTCACTGAGTGGAATAGCCGCCCAGTGACTTTCCTTATTTTGTCTGTCCTGTTTTATGATATAATTATAAACTATATAATGTAATCACAAGATAAGACAAGGAGAGTTTTATGAAAAAGTCGCTTAATAGGTATACTATTATCAATATCGGGTTTTATGGTGGCTTAGTCATTAAAGCCATAGATGCCCTGATAGAGTTTATTGGCGGCATTCTGCTTATTTTTCTAAGCCATAACTGGCTTAACCGCCTGATACAGCTTATTGCACTTCCTGAAATAAGAGAAGACCCAAATGATATTGTGATGAATTACTTTATTAAACTTGGTCAGAATTTTTCAATCAGCTCGCAACATTCGGTAGCAATATATTTGCTGCTGCATGGTACGGCCAAGCTGGCAGTTATATGGCTGCTTTTAAAGCGGAAATTATGGGGGTATCCTCTTGCAGTAGTTATGCTGGGATTATTTATTGCCTATGAATTATATAGCTTCATGCATAGCTTGTCATTGCTTTTGCTAATACTCATAATCATAGATGCAGCGATGATAGCTATAATTATTTTAGAATACAAACGCTTGAAAGCAGAAAAGGCGAAGTAAGGGGTAACAGCTGTGAAAATAAAGGAAATAATCAACTTACCCCGGATGGGCTGAAAAAAAGGCTATTTCAGACCAACAATACGCATGGCTGGAAAAAGACTTGATGAAGGCACAGGGTAAACGCATTTTTGTCATCACACATATACCGCCACAAGACCCAAGAAGCGGTGTTACTCCCAATGAAATTCCGAACTATGCGAACCAAGTGGAAAGCGGTGAAAGCTGGGTAGAACAGAAATTAAGCGATTACAACGAAAACAAGTATATGAATCATGGCTTCCAGGATCCACAGGAAGCGGCAAGGTTTGAGAACCTCATGAGCACCTATCATGTAGATACAGTATACCTATCCTACATTCACAGCTACCTTGCAAGATATGCAGCAACTGTGCAACTCTTTGCCAGCGCTATGTATGAAGAAAATCCGGTTGCAGTTGTGTTTATTATTGCTGGCTTCGTATTACTCATACTTTTATTGGTTATCAAGATTTACTTGCGGGAAAAGCAGCCGCTTGATACTCTATGGAAATAGCTAAGCGATATTGTCAAGTATGCAGTCAAACGCTTTAAGGAATTGTTTAGTAAAAGAAGTGGCTATAAATAGATAAAAAAATATATTATCCAGCTAAAACAGCGATTTAATCGGTTTGATGGGATAACTCAATATATGGGTTGTCCCTTTTTATACGGCTTTATTAAGTATCCCATTATTAAAAGCTTTGCGCTATATATATTGCTTATTGAACCGCACTTCTTATAGTTCGATAATATTGCTGCAGATAGTTCTTTGCAACCCACCCTTTTACCATCATGCAATATAATTCCCTCTGAAGTGGATATAATTCCATATATTAATTTCAGCAGGGTCGATTTGCCGCATGCCTGCGCTCCTGTGATACCGAGTATTTGACTATGATATAACTTGAATGATATTTCCTTTATGCCTATATCTTTCTACCCCAAAATCTTTTGACCGGATGCAGGATACTAAAATTTTGATCATCAGAGTTGTAGTATTTTGTAAGATTTTTTACTTTGATAACCGGATTGCCATTATTGCCGGTAACTTGCATAACCACCTAAATCATTTCCCCCTTAGAAACAACTTTATATTTGAATTGTTGTTTTCTCACTAATACGTTAGAATATACTTGAAGACATA
>JBLNDG010000098.1:0-4933 GCA_050261415.1 Caulobacteraceae bacterium
CATATGGTATAATGGACAAAATGGCAGCCTGAATAGCTCCAGAGGCACTCAGTCAAGAGAAAGCTGCCAGCAGGGCTGACAAACCATATGGGAGATGCGTGTTGTCAAGGGCGTGACCGGGATGATAGTATTTCCTCAATTCCAGGATGTGGTCTATTCTTTTTTTCCCTACAGTAAATTGACGCTATCGTCCGGTGACTTCACTTGACCCCTTGCAATATCAAGGGTATAATTTAAAAATGTGACAAACTTCACTGCAGCAGATATGATAAATCCACACAAAAGAAAGCAGGCATGTAGAGAATGCATTTCAATTTTCTAAGACAAAATACTGAACAAAGACGGGACCTTATTTTAAATGGTCCTGTATCTATAACCATCCTGTTGCTTTCACTTCCGGCACTCATGATGAGCTTGGTGCAGTCTATAATACCGGTAATAGACGGCCTTTTTATCAATAATATAGCTGGTACCGTGGCAGCAAGCGCCGTTACATACTGCGGTTCGATCATAAATATGATCGGGGCACTGGCACAGGGCTTGAGCGTGGCCGGGATGGCAATAATCGGCCAATCTAACGGAAGGGGAAATTTTGAAGAGGCGCGGCGTGTATCTACACAGATGGTAGTATGTGCTTTCCTGCTGGGCTTCATTTTGGCACCGGTCCTTATAACCGTCTCCTTTCCAATATCAGCAAGTGTCAATTCGGAGATCTCCCATGATGTATTTTTATATCTGGCTCTGAATGCTCTGGTGCTGCCCTTTTCCTTTCTGGAATCCATTTACAATGCAATAAAGAATGCAAACGGAAAACCTGAAGATACCTTTACCAGAATGATAATCATGCTGGTGCTGAAAATCATTTTTAATGCCCTGTTCATCGCCGTATTCCGTTGGGGTATAACCGGTTCTGTAATGGCATCCTTGGCATCAAATATTCTGATTACTGTCTGGATGTATTATGAACTGTTTATCAAAGCTGGCAACGACAGGCTTATACTGACCGGTTTCAAATTTGAACGAAGAATATTGGACAAGCTGGTACAAATAGGCTTTCCTTCAATGCTTTCAAGTCTAATTTTAAATTTGGGCTTCTTTCTTATAAATAATGAGGTCGAGAAATATGGAGCAATTGTTTTGAATGCTCAAGGCATAGCAAGTAATATTACATCCGTATGCTTTATTTTGCCTTCATCCTTCGCTTCCTCAGTCACCACGATGGTTAGCATGAACATCGGCGCAGGCCAGGGCAAAAAAGCACGTTTGTCTTGTTTGGTGGGCTCTGTCATAAGTGCAGTCACTGCAGCTGTTTTAATTGCAATTATTGTGCCTCTGTCATCAAAGCTTACCATCCTGTTTACCCGAGAACAGGATGTCCTCGATATCGCGAATAATGCCCTGCATATCTATACCTACTCCGTTGTAGGATTCGGCATATGCATGGTGCAGCAGGGGGCTTTCATAGGACTTGGACGGACCCGGATCACTCTGGTTACAAGTATCCTGCGTGTATGGCTTTTACGCTATGTATTCATACTGGCGACAGAGCGTTACCTCGGCTTCTATTCCGTATTCTGGGGCAATCTATTTTCAAATTATATGGCTGCTCTGATATTCACAATACTTATTTTAAGAGTAAAATGGGTTTCGGCTATACCCCAAAAGTAATAAAAAAGAGATAAAAAATAGAGCCTCTATAGCTCTATCTCTTCTCCTGCCTTAACGATAAGCCGGTTCTTTGCTGTAAACTTTTCAGCCTTCTGTGTACTAAAAAGCGCTCCGGGCTCCATATGTATCGGAATTACATGCTTTGCTCCAATTAAATCTGCACAATCAGACGCTTCTGCCGGGCCCATATTATAGATCCCATCTATTGGGATAAGTGCATAATCTATGCCCTTAGAAGAATATTCCTTCATTTCTTCCGTAGTAGACGTATCCCCTGAGGCATAAATCTTTAAACCGTCAAATATCAACATATAACCTACGCACTGTTTCCTATTATGATTTGAGTTATAAGCCGGCACCGCCCAGATACCAACACCCATTATGTCAAAACTTTTGTAAACCCCATTCTGAAGAGCATCTTGATTCTGTATAATCACACATGTATTTTTCTTAGCCACTTTCTGAATCTGATTATGATCACCATGTTGATGCGTGACCAGGATAATGTCTGCGGGCATGTCATAGCCCGATCCCACATAAGGATCCACATAGATTACCACACCACCGTCCGTTACAATACGGAAACTTCCGTGTCCCTGAAACAACAACTTTGCCATAATGCTTCCTCCCTGTCTATATTAGATATTTTTGGAGCTGCTCCAATGCCCATTATTCAAAATAAACCGGATATGTTAATCACATTTTACATTTGACTTTAACAACTGGCAATATGGTAATATCAAAGAGTGTCAAACTGAAGCAGCCTTCTTTCCCCTTCAAGCTTTACAATTCCGGTTATATCCTGACTGACCTCCAGTGTCCCCCTGTATTTACCCGTTGAATCCCTTAAGGCAAAATACTGTATCAAAACCATCCTGCCTTTTATCTTGATCCAAAAGGTAGCGTTATTCTTATTGCCGGCTTTAAAAGCATCAAGTATTTCATTGACAACATGGACACTTTCCGGGGGATGGCATTTTTCCACATCTCTACCTATTATCGCAGGGGAACGGGGAAAAATCCTGTCCTTTGGCTTTGTAAAGAACCTAACCTTATTGTTTTCATCAACAAAGGTCAAATCCACAGGCAGTGTATTAAATATCGCAAGCATCTGTTCAAAATTCAAAGCCCCTGTTTCTGTTTCAAAGCGGCAGCCTTCATTAAAACCGAATATAGCATAATTCTTATCGGTAGTTATATTCTTTCCCTCTATCCCCGGTTCCGGCTTTTCAATGAATGGAAACTCATACTCCAGGCTTTGCCTCTGCATTTCAATCCATTCATTTTCGGATATAATCTCGCTGGCTGCCGGAAAAAGAATCAACTCCTCCTTTTGCACCAGTCCGTACATTGCGAAAAACAATTTCCCCAACTCTGTATTAATTTCAGCTTCTTTACAGTCTTCAGCTTCAAGACATTCTACAACCTTCTTAAGCTCCGCCCTTGCCTCATCGTGTAACGCCCACATTATTGCCAGGCCATCGAATTTTTTCATCTTCTTTTCCAGGAAAGGAAACAGTATATTTTCTTTTTTCAGATAGTGGTGGTTGAATTTCTGAAGCTCGTATATCCGGGGAATCAATTCTTTTTTTCTGCCTTTAAGAGCTCCGCCTTTAATCAGTACCTTTATTGTCTCAAGTCTTTCTATCAGAGCTCGGTTTTCCTGCATCAAATAATCCATGAAGCTGTTCTTTTCCGGCCATTTCCATGAATAATTCGCCAAGCTTTTGTAGAAAACATTTATCACTTTATCAAGAAAGGTAAGTATTTCTTTTGGTTTTACGCCCTTCTGGAGAAGCAGGTGGAAAATTTCAAAAACCTCCTGGGGAGTAACCTGCTCGATATCACTTTTGTATCTTATATATAATTCCTTTCTATTTTCTTTATTCATAAGCCCTTGCACATATTCCGCCAGACTGTTTACCCTCTCCATATCCATTTTCATATAAAATTCCCTTCTTTACATTTATACTATGCACCTTTTGGTACTAAAATAAATAATCCCCATATATTGATATCTGTATCCGTTTACCATGAAATATTAATTCATTAAAATGTAATGCAGCAGGGTGTGAGTATATGGGAAAGCCCCCCAAAGAACACCTGAATCAGTATTTCTTTTGGGAGGCTTTTCTCATAGTGCTCTATTTACCGGACTTTTTATTCCTTTTAAAAGGTTTTCTACTGTCCGTATTAAATCCGTTTCTTGAAACAGCACCTTGTTCTGCGCTCTTTTTCCTTTTTTCCTCAATAATCTTTTTCATCATTTCAATGTTTTTATCCGTCATTTCTATTTCCTCCTTATTTATTTCAATTTATCCCAATTCCCTGTATAAATATAATATTCCAACCGTTGGTAGTCACTTTATGGATCAGCAGATCCGCCCCCCTCACTTCTTCAAGTGTAGAACGGAAAGCTTTGACCAGGTTGTGAGACAGCCTGCTTACAAAACCAACAGTATCCGATAAAAGAAAGGCTTTGTTGTCAGGCGGTGTAATGTTTCTGACTGAAGTATCAAGGGTTGCAAACAGCATATCCTTTTCCAATACCTTCTTGTTTTCAGACTTTTTATAGAGCTCGACCATTGCATTCATGAGAGTTGATTTACCCGCATTGGTATAACCGACTAGTGCAATCTTCGGCAGTTCTGCCTTGTTACGCTTCCTTCGCTGTATTTGCCTCTCATTACATAGCAATTCCAGCTCTTTGTTCAGCTCAGATACCTTTTCCTCGATTTTCCTCCTGTCCAATTCCAGTTTTGTTTCTCCTGCTCCCCTATTCTTTGTACCTACCCCTCCGCTTTGCCGTCCCAAAGATTCATTTGAACCGACGAGTCTTGTCAATATATACTGCAAACGTGCCACCTCAACTTGAAGCTTTGCTTCTCTTGATTTTGCACGTTTGGCAAATATCTCCAGGATCAGGGAGGTACGGTCTATGATTTTGCAGTCCAACTCTTTTTCAAGATTGCGCTGCTGCGATGGAGTAAGTTCATTGTTGAAAACTACGACTTCTGCAGCATTATCATCTACCAGAGACCTGATTTCATCAACTTTGCCTGTACCTACATAATAAGCGGTATTTTTTGATTTCAGGTTTTGCACCGATACAGCTGCGATTTCCAGCTCACAAGCGATTGCCAGATTTTTGAGTTCCTCCATCGATTCGTTGAAATCACTTTGATTATTTATATTTGCGCCTACCACTGGAAAAGCCAAATCATAATCCCTGCTTTACGCTCTGATTCTTATATAAAATATACCT
>JBLNDG010000099.1:0-9774 GCA_050261415.1 Caulobacteraceae bacterium
ATGATGCTTGCTGATGGTGAGCTGCGTGTAGTGCATGTTTCTACACATGTAGCACTCCGTGAAGCCTGTGACCGTTGTAAAAAGGAACGTGTGTACAAGGTGATCAGCCTTGCGCATGACGTATGCCGAAGCTTAGGTATTGAAAAGCCAAGAATCGGTGTGGCCGGGCTCAACCCGCATGCCGGTGAAAACGGATTGTTCGGCAGGGAAGAAATCGAAGAGATTACTCCCGCTGTTATGCAGGCACAGCAGGAGGGCATTTGCGCCGAGGGGCCGATTGCACCGGACACACTGTTCTCCAAGGCACGAGGCGGACAATATGATATAGTGGTCGCCATGTACCATGATCAGGGGCATATTCCTCTTAAGGTCGTTGGCTTCCAATATGACCATAACACCGGCAAGTGGAAAACTGTCAGCGGAGTAAATATTACGCTGGGGTTGCCCATTATACGCAGCTCAGTTGACCATGGCACTGCATTCGGAAAGGCAGGAAAAGGGACTGCAAATGAAGAGAGTCTGATTAACGCCATCGATTATGGCGCAAAAATTGCCGTAGCACGTTTGACAGCAAAATGTAAGTAATTTTTTAAAAAGAACCCAACCTAAGCAGAACAGTATATGTTAACATAAATATGAAAATTTAATTTAGTTAAAACAAATTGAATGGTCGCGAGACATTTTTACAGTGTATAAATGTTGGGTCTATTCAAAATGTAAATAGACTAGCACAAAGGCAATAACAATAATAATGGAGGGATGAAAATGAACAAAAAATATTATGGAGTAATACCGCCAATTATCACTCCTGTAGATGCCCGTGAGAATGTGGATGAGGAGGGCTTCCGGGCACTGATTGATCACTGCATTGACGGAGGTTTGCACGGTATATTTGTAGCCGGCAGCAACGGCGAGTGCATGGCTTTGACACAAAAAGAGCGTGACAATGCCATTCGTATAGCGGTTGACCAGTGCGGCGACAGAGTTCCTGTCATGTCAGGAGTAATGGATACAAGCACACGCCGTGTAATCGACAATATCAAAAAACTTGAACAGCTAGGCGGCAAATGTGCTGTTATTACTTCAATATTCTATGCGCGTCACACTTCGCAGGATGAATCCATCCGTCACTTTGAGCAGATATGCAGGGAAACAAATGTAGAAATTATGATTTACAACATTCCTATGTTTACCAACCTGAAACTGACGGCAAATACAATCAAGGAAATTGCAAAATTTGACCGTGTGGTAGGTGTAAAGGACAGTTCCGGAGACTTTGCAGCATTCCAGCAGCTCTTGACTCATTTCGCCGGAAAGGATTTCTCCGTGCTTCAAGGTTCAACTCCATATGCAATGGCAAGCATGCTGCTGGGGGCAGACGGCTTTGTGCCTTCTATTGCACCGGTGTTCCCGCAATTATTTGTTGAGGCATTCGAAGCAGGACGCTCTAATAACATAGAACTGGCCATGAAATATGATGTGCTGCTGAGAGAAACTTCCAAGATACTGAGCATGACAAAGAATGCAACTTCAGCTAACAAGTTTGCCATATCAACTCTTGGCTTTACCGATAAGCGCGTTATTGCGCCTCAGGATTCGATTTTGCCGGAGGAAGAGAAGAATATCATAGCAAAAATTGCTGAGGTCAAAGAAATGCATGCAGCGCTCAAAGCGAGCCTTTAATTGACGAGTGATAACGAAAGGAAGGGGGACAACATCCTTGTATAACATTGTTTTATCACATGCACTGTATAAACCGGGTATGGAGGCTATTGAAGGTAAAGCGAATGTCATCATTCCAAATAACGGAGACAGTGATGTGATACTTGGCCAGCTGAAGGAAGCTGATGGTTTTATTCTGCGTATCGGAAAAATAGACAGAAAGGCCATTGAAGCATGTGAAAGGCTTAAGGTCATCACCCGCCCAGGTGTTGGTGTTGATAATGTTGATGTTGCTGCAGCTACAGAGAAAGGTATACCGGTAGTTATCTGCCCTGCTGCAAATTCACGGGCGGTTGCGGAACATACGCTTGCCTTGTTGTTTGCCGTAAGCAAAAACATCGTGGAAAGCGACAATGAAACACGTAAGGGCAATTTCGGAATCCGCAACAAGTATGCTGCTGTAGAGGTACAGGGTAAGACAATAAGTATTTTGGGCTTTGGCAATATTGGAAAGGAACTGGCCCGTATTTGTCTTGGTATCGGCATGAAGGTTCTGGTCTATGATCCCTTTGTTACAGTTGAGACGGCATCTGCCATGGGCTGCAGCCACAGTACGGATCTGATGGAAGCTATTGCTGCCGGGGACTATGTATCGCTGCACATGCCATCGATACCACAAACAAAGGGTTTGATTGGTAAAGCCCAGTTTGAGATCATGAAGCCGACAGCATATTTTCTCAACTGTGCCCGCGGCGATATTGTTAATGAGGCTGCTCTTGTTGAAGCGCTGAAAAACGGGGTCATTGCAGGTGCTGGTGTAGATGTGCTTGTTGATGAACCAATGAAGGCTGATCATCCGCTTATGCAGTTTGCGAATTGTATCGTTACGCCGCATATGGCAGCACAAACCCAGGAAACTACTAGAAATGTAGTACTGATGGCTGTTGAGGGCACACTGGCAGTGCTGCGGGGTGAGAAATGGCCGCATGTATGCAATCCTGAAGCATATCAGCATCCAAAATGGAAGGAGAAGTGAAATCACCTATGAAGGGACAATTTTTTAAAAAGTATTATGGGTTGATTAGTGGCGTAATTGTTGCACTGTTTGCCGTTGCATACCTGATTGGTTCGCTTTTTATCAGACGAAGCAAGGTAGTTTCAATTGGTGCAGAGTTTATACCGGAAATCTATGGCTTTGTTCTTTTGTTTCTGGCGGTTTGCTTGATATATCAGGGCATCAGGGATGCTAAGCTCTTTACACCTGAAAATGCAGGGACAGAGGCGAAGAAGGACACGAAAAATGTTTTTCTCACGTTTGTACTCATTATCGCCTATGTAGCTGTGATGGAATTCTTGGGTTTCACACTTTCCTCAATACTGTTCCTGATCCTGATGAATATATTGCTTACTCCGGTAAATACAAAACGCAATTATATTGCTATAGCTGTCTATTCGGTTGCATTATCCGTAGGCACATACTTCCTGTTTCATAATTTGATGTATATACCGCTGCCAATAGGCATCATATTTGGAGCTTAGCCAAGAAAGGAGAGTGAAAGAGTTATGGAATCGTTTATAATTGGTGCACAAGCTATATTCAATCCTTTATGCATGTTTATGATAGTCTTTGGCGTTACCCTCGGTATTATCTTTGGTGCAATACCCGGTCTTAGTGCGACCATGGCGCTGGCGCTGTTTTTACCCATAACATACAGTATGAGCCCTGTGGCGGGTGTTGTATTGCTGGTGTCGCTATATATCGGCGGTATATCCGGCGGATTGATTTCTGCAATACTCACACGTATTCCAGGTACACCATCATCTGTGGCCACATGTTTTGACGGTTACCCGCTTACATTAAAGGGCCAGGGGCCAAAGGCTCTGGGTGTCGGTATTGTTTATTCATTCATCGGTACTATATTATCTACAGCTGTGTTGATATTAATGGCACCATGGCTGGCCAAAATTGCGATTAACTTTGGAGCTTATGAATATTTCTCTGTTGCTGTATTCTCATTGACTATGATGGCAGGCTTGTCAGGCAAATCCTTGGTTAAGGGCTTGATTTCCGGCTTTTTAGGCTGTATATTTGCAACCGTGGGTATGGACAGCATCGGCAGCGTGCAGAGATATACTTTTGGCAGCACGCAGATGAATTCGGGCTTTAACATATTGCCTGTACTCATCGGTATGTTTGCCATCTCAGAGATACTCATTACGGCTGAGGAGTCCAGGCATGCCGCAAAGATGGAAACTATAAAGGTGGATATTAAAGGTATTAAAGGCTTTGGTTTCTCATGGAAAGAGTTCTTTGAGCAAAAATGGAATGCCCTGATTTCTGCATTAATTGGAATCGGCATCGGTATACTGCCTGGAATTGGCGGAGGTGTTGCCAACGTTCTGACATACGGCGTTATCAAGAATCGTTCCAAGTACCCTGAAAAATTTGGTACCGGAATCATTGATGGTATTGTAGCCAGTGAAACATCAAATAATGCAGCAATCGGCGGCGCGCTAGTTCCTCTGCTGTCCCTTGGTATTCCTGGTGATACTGTGACTGCCATGCTGCTTGGCGGTTTGACCATACAGGGTATATCACCCGGACCGCTGATGTTTACTGAACACGTAGATATAGTATATGCAATATTTCTAACTATGATCCTCGGTTCAATTGCTATGCTGCTGATTGAGTTCTACGGTTTGAGAGTATTTGCGGCGCTGCTTAGAATACCTAAGTATTATCTGCTGCCCGGAATATTCCTGTTTTGTGTCATAGGCTCATTTGGGGTCAGCAACCGTATGTTTGACGTATGGACTGTTCTACTCTTCGGTGCGATGGGTTATGCATTCCATAAGGTAGATATTCCCGGTTCTCCATTTATTTTGGGCTTCATAATCGGACCTCTGATGGAAATCAACCTAAGGCGTGGATTAATGTTCTCGAAGGGAAGCTTTGCACCCTTCTTCACATCGCCTATTTCAGCACTGTTCCTTGTGGCTGCGCTGGTATCGATACTTTTTACTGTTCGGAAAAACATTAAGAGAATGAAAAAGACTGCATAATCCATTGCGGCTTAAGAAAAAAACAGATACATGTATTCAATTTTATCTGTCTGCGGGGAAATCCCGTTACAGCAATAAACAAAAAGAAAGAGGAGAATGAGAAATGAAAAAGATTAGTGCTATCATAATTGCCGTATTGTTGATCAGCAGCCTGCTTGCGGGTTGCGCGGCATCGGGTAACAAAGCCCAGCAAGCATCAAATGGAGCATCGGGGGCTGCCAACTGGCCTGACAAAAAACCCTTACAAATTATTGTTCCCTTCAAAGCCGGTGGTGATACAGACTTCCATGCCCGTACCTATGCTAAATATCTTGAACCAATATTGGGCACTTCTGTAGTAGTTGTAAATGTTGACGGTGCAAACGGCAGCGCAGGCAGTATACAAGTACGTGATTCCAAGCCGGACGGATACACTGCACTGTTCTTCCATGACTCCATGCTGATGAACAAGGTTGTAGGAGTATCTGATTTTGCACACGAGGCATTTGATGTTGCTGCGACAGGTATCATGGACAACTCTTATATCCTCGCAGTCAATGCAAAAAGTCCATATAAGACTCTTGCTGACTTGATCAATGCTGCAAAAGCAAATCCCGGGAAGTTAAATTATGCTTCTTCTGTAGGCGGTTATACTTATTACGTCGGCCGCGAGCTTGAAGAACTTACCGGCGCTGATTTCAACATCGTTGATGCAGGTGGCGGAACTGACAGAAATGCAGCACTGCTTGCAGGAAAGATAGATACTAACGTGAACCCATACGGAATAATGAAGCCATATATTGACTCCGGTGACTTCCGTGTACTGGCAGTATTCTCCGAAAACCGCAGCAAACTGTTTCCTGATGTACCTACTGCAAAGGAACAGGGATATAACCTGATTGCTCATCGTGCATATTTCCTCTCTTTCCCTAAAGGCACCGACCCGAAGATAATTGAAAAGGTAAGCAACGCAATGGAGCAGGTTTCAAAAATGCCGGAATATGCTAACGATATCGCTAAGGCATACAGTGTTGAACCGGCCTACATGAACACGGCGGATACGAAAGCATATCTCGACAATGCAATGAAAGAATTTGAAGCTGCAAAAGATATGATTATGAAATAGGTATCTATAAAAATAAAAGGCAAGATAGGCCATCCGGATAACGGAAGCCTACCTTGCCTTGTTTATTTCCCTTGCGGATGCATATTTACCACAGCTTATAAATTCCATTGAGAATATTACCTATTTCATCTAAACCCTGCGCTTCATTCTTTTGTGCTGATTTGAGCAACCTGACTGCTTCATCTGTAAGCTCCCGGTTTTTGCGATAATCGTCTGTTGCATTCAGAGGAAACAGCTGGGATAGCCTGCTTAAAGATTTTGCAGCGCTTTCATAATTTGCTATTGCACGGTCGAACATATCCTCGATAGTATATCAGATCATATTGGGATCCGGAGTTTTACTCCTGGCATTCACCGGGCTGGTGGGAAAGACATTGGAACAGATCCGGGCTTGTATCGGCTGAATTGGCTGATACCCTGCCAGACAAGGAAGGCTATAACCTTCTTTTGAAGTTCGGAATGGCAGCGAACAGTGATGGCAGGCTTATTCCTTCGGATGAAGGCAGAAATATCAGCTTTGTAAGGGTCATTGCCAGAAAAAAATAAGCAGGCGGACGGACGTTACAGTGTCAACTGCAGAAATTGCCAGATTGAAGGGAGTAAATGAAATGTAGTATGAAAGTTATATAAACCATTTGAACAATAAATATAAGAATGATGCAGGGAGAGTGGATGTTCATATCTCGGGGCTGAAAGATTTTGGAGCCTTTTTATCCGGAAGAGGAATATTCTCATTAGAAGATGCAGGAATATTCCCGGAAAGCTGCCGGAGAAACATCTGATTTGGGGTCATTACGTGATAAATTTTTGGAATACAAGAATATAGACAAGTTTTTAGAAACGCTGAATCAGGAGTTTTTGGAGGATCTGATCAAGCATCGTGATAGCGGAGCATTGTTTTTTGGGCAGATTATCAACAATACTGTTATAGATTACCTGAAAAATGATCCAAAGTTCTGGTGGAAACGTTGCGGTGACGATATATATATTACCAAGATGCCAGACAAAATTATCAAGGAGTATACATGGCAGTGCAGAATTACGCTGGGAGTGGAAAACCGTAATGCAAAGATGGCAGCAATATCAGGGGATGTGGTGAATTTTACAACGGATATTGAAAGGCTGTGGGGGAGTGATTTTTTGCACGGGAGCCTGAGAAATTTATGGATGTGACGCTGACGCATCTTGACTTGGATCAGAATGACTATGAAAGACCGGAAGATTTTTTAAGAGAGAAGGGTAACGCGCTCTGACATAGATTTTTAATGTTTTATTTGAAATTATTTGGTTTTTTTGGCATACTACAAATATAAAATGTTTACATCCTAAAAAGGTGGATAATTTTAGAGGTACTCTATGGAATTTACAATGTAATTAAGAAAAAAGAGGAGGTTATTAGTATGGCAGAAACAGATAACATTCTGGCTTGGACATTGATATCTGAATGCCCGGTTTCAAATGATGTAAACGATTTGTTAGTAGAAGGTGAAGTGGCGGTTGCTGCATATAAAACATTGCGTGATAGCGCAATATTTACCAATAAGCGGTTGATTGTTAGAGACGCACAAGGGATTACGGGAAAGAAGGTTGAAATATACTCATTGCCGTATTCGTCCATAAACATGTGGTCCACGGAAAATGCAGGCAGATTTTTGGATTTCAATGCTGAAGTAGAGCTTTGGACAAGAGCAGGACATATAAAGGTTAATCTGCAAAAGGGCGTTGATATAAGAAAGTTTGATAAACTGATTGCCAATGCTTTATTAAAATAAAATTATTGATAATTGAAATGTATAACGAGGCAGTGGGATAATACCCACTGCCTCTGTCGTTTCAGCATCAATGATCTTTACCGGAGAGGCTTTATTGGATTTTTATAAAATATGTATTTGTAATCATTTAAAGAAAAATACTATATATAAAACAGCATAAAGGGGCTTTCTATTTGGAGTGGATTATACATTTTACAGCAATTTGGATAGTGCTTTCACTACTTGGAGGTTGGAAATGGGCTGAGCTTAGTACAAACATCTGGTGTGGGACAGCTTCAATCATTTTGCATTTAATTATTGATACAGAAAGGATAAGGCTTGGGTTATACAGAGTTGAAAACCCTGTTATTTCTATATTTGGTTCTTCTTTATTTTTCACTTTTGGAGCCAGCTTTGTTTCAGGCATGCTTATAGCCGTGCTGCAACCACGAAATAGATGGGTTCGAATTCTTCATGTTCTAATATTTACGGCTGTATTTACTATTGAAGAATATATGCTTGTTAAGACAGGTGCCGTCGTGTATATAAACTGGAGCCTGGCAGGTGGGAGTCTACCTGTAAATCTAATGGCAATTATGTCGCTAAGCTGGTTTTCTATTGTAATATTGGGCAGGGGAAGGGAATAAACATGAGCATATGCGCTTATACGGCAGGTATTATTATAATTGCATCCGTATTGTATATCTATGGGAAATGGGTCAGAGGCCGGAATATCTGATCTGATACCACTAATAAAAAGGCTTTGAAACTGAATTCAAAGTCCTTTATTTTATAAACTTATCAATTATAAATTTCAGACACTCGCTTGTTATAGGGGAAAAGTCCATGTGATACTCATCCGGACTAGTCTTCATACCTTCTTGAGCCCATTGGACCAGGCAGCCGATAATGGCGTTTGAAAAATAACGTGCAAGCAAAACTATATCCTGAGGTGCCATCTCTCTTGTCCCAAGCATTGATATTATTTCCAGCCGGCATTCATTATAGCACAGTTCAAAAAGATGTTCCCTAAGATTGTTCTGCGTTTCGGAAGTGAGTGCAGCCACATAAAAATCTTTGTTTGAATACATGTACCGTATAATTTTATTGATTAATTCACCGTTTTTGTTTACATCATTAAGCTTTGACATGTCTGAGTCAAATATCCAGCAGACCAGCTTTTGTTTGCCCTGGAAATGGTAATAAAAAGTCTTTCTGTTAATACCACAGGCATCTACAATATCCTGAATACTGATTTTGTCTAGCGGCATTTCCTCCGCAAGCTTTTTGAGGGTCTCTGCAATCAGTATTTTTGTCAGCTCAGGTTTAGACATTTTGACCTCCTTGTATAAAAAACAGACAATCATTGCGGTTTGTCCCAAATTTCATCAGAACTGCTTAAATGTGGCAAAACCGGATATTTTGTCGAATCTGGTTGCTTATAGTAATTATATCATATGATACGCTGGGCTTAAAGTATAAATGGATAAGAGGATTTTATATTATGTATACTCATTTGTTTTCTGAAATCAGTATAGACAGTCAAAATATTAAGAATAGAATAATGATGAGTCAGTCAGTAACAGGCTTAGCTAAAAACAATAGCATTACAGAGCAGATGATTGCATATTACGCCGAGAGGGCTATGGGCGGGGCCGGACTTATAGAGATGGAACCGGCTTTGATTGAGGATCCTGAAGCGGAGGGATTTCCCAATATGCTCAGCTTATGCGCCAAAGATAGCGCCCATAAGTGACGCGAATTATCAGAGCTGTTTCATGCCTATGGAACAAAACTAGTATGTAAGATTAAATACTGGAACCAGATTCCGTCTGTAAAGATAAACACAGTTATACAAAGAATTGCAGGCACTGCTAAGAAGATGCGCGATGTCGGAATTGACGGAATATCGCTTATACAAAGTGATGAATGTTGGAAATGCAGCCTTCAATCGGTGGATAAACTGGTAAGGGAGCTTACTGAGTCCTGCGGAAAAGACTTTTTAATAGGTGTACATATGAACATACCGGAAGAATATAGTACATTGCCCGATATGGGAGCGTGCATGGAATCGGCTAAGGATTTGGAAAGGGCAGGCGTTAATTACCTGGTAGTGTCCGGAGAGAATATTGAACTGGTTGGGGCTATCAATGAAAGCAGGTATACCGAACGTAACCCGGGAGTTGCAGCAAA
>JBLNDG010000100.1:0-10975 GCA_050261415.1 Caulobacteraceae bacterium
CACTCCCAGCGGATTTTGCGGTCCCGGAGACACCACGGTGCCCTTATTTATCCAGTACGGATTTATGGTCTTATATATAACATTATAATTTCCTTGTGGAGTAGGCGTAGACTGTTTTCCCACACAAACCGGGTAAGCCTTGACCGGTTTGCCGTCTTTAAACAAGCTTAATGTGAGTGAAGGTATGTTTATTTCTATCCGTGTTGTACCTGCTGTACTGTCTGCAAAAACTATACTAAAGCATACCACTATGATTATAACGGCTAAAAAAAACTTCTTCAACGTCAATTCCTCCCATCTATATGTTTCGCACCAGACATATTAATTGAATTCATATAGTGCGGAACATTTTCCATATTTGGATTATTGACACCTCGTTTTTGTGCTATTCACACCGCTGTTTTATTGTTTCCCGCAGCTTTCCAAATTTTGCACATACTTTATATGTATTTTTTTCAAGGAACATTTATTCAAGCTTTCAGCAATTTATTTTAAAAACATATAAAAACGGAAAGGCTTCTAAAACCTTTCCGTTTCTTCTATTGTTATTATACTTCAACATTTCGGTTCTTCGAGTATGGATGGAACAGTGACGTAACCACATCCAAATCCCTGTTTAGCTCTGCAGTGGCGTGATGCAGAAAATCCTTTGCAATATAGTATCTCAAATCGATAAAATTAAAAACCAAACTTCCTTCCTTATTTTCACAGTCAACATGGAATATTGGCGTGAACTGGCTGAAAAACTTGGCAATAGGTGTATTTATCGCTATGTCGTATAATTTTTTATCAATATTTTTCATTACATCAATTATTTTAAACTTTTGAGGCAGTATGTTCACTTCTCCTACAACCTTTTCCTTGTCCGTCTTCAGTATGAAGTGCCATTTTATAAGTCCCACCATTGAAGGCATTATTCTGAAATATATCCTCTTGTATTTACTGTCCAGATGTTCCAGAGCTATTCTTTCCGCCCACTTTTTCATCATATACCGGACGGTTAAATATATGAAAAACGCCAATACTATTATATAAGGCGGAATTATGTGTCTTGCTGCAGGAATTAAAACCAGAAGACATAATGCTACAATCATCGGATCATATATAAGCAGTAAGTCAAGCGTAATGCGTTTTTTGCTCAAAGGCCACAATATTTGAGCTCCGTAAGAATTGGTTATATCCAATGCTATATGTGATAAACATCCGATCAATGAAAACAACAGCACTTTCCACACCATAATATTTCCAAATGCCAACCACAATAGACCTGTCAAGCCCGCCGAATAAACGAACATCGCAGGGATGGAGTGTGATAATCCCCTGTGATTCTTAAGATAAACATAATCACCTTTGAGTTGCATTATTATGTCTCCATCCGGAATAACTGCACCTGCCACACAGCCTATGATTGCAGGATTTGAAAGGGATATCGGTTCACCGCACAATACTGCTATACTCAATCCCACAACCGCGTGCGTAATTGGATCCATAAAAATGTAACCCCCTATATCGAACTTTACTTAAAATTATAACATAAAGCACATACATATTTTATTGGTAATATATTCTTACTGGCGCGTCCTATGGTACATTATATGAAAAGTTAGTCTTTATGTTAACTTTTAATGCCGTCAGTACTGCACTTTTCATTGCGGGCTATTGTTTTTCCGCATGTTTGCATAACATAATACATATCAAAATATAATAGACGTGACAAATATTAGTATTGCTTTTTAGATTTACATATGCTATGATATTTTACGTAATTAAGCCGGAGTGGCGGAATTGGCAGACGCACATGACTCAAAATCATGCGGGAAACCATGCGGGTTCGAGTCCCGCCTCCGGCACCACTTATTGAAAATGAACATATTTAAAGGGCTATGTGATTTGCACATAGTCCTTTTTTAATGCGTTTTCCCAGCTTCTGAAGCATCTTCAATTATCCATAATTACTAAATTGATTTATCAATACGCTGTTTCTTTTTAAAGTATGATCTTTTAATTAATTTTATGGTGAAATATATCGTAGGTACAAGTATCCCCGGGATAAAAAACAGGAAAGTTCCTATCATTGCATCACCAATACCGCCATCAACTATTTTCCCTACAAAGAAAAAGAAATAGAGTATTGACATAATATATCCAAGTTTAGCTAGATAGCCTTTTTTAATCTAATAGATGCAATTAAAAATCCAATATATATTGTGATTGATATAGATATAGTAATTTTTCGATGAACCGCAGCATTGTTAGTTCCATAAATAAAGCCGGAATTATCAATATATGTAAATACCCATTCATATTCCGGCAAACCTTTAAGTTCAGCGATAAAATTGCCTTTTGATACTTCCTTCATCGGTATGTTTGAGTAAAAACCTTTGCTTGTAGTATAAGGCAAATTAACATTAAGCTTTACGATAGGATCCCCATTCCAGAATTTAGCCGGTGTAAGGTAGTATATAAAGCTGTAAATTGTGCGCCCATAATTATCGTCTCTGGAGTAACCACCTTCGCAGATATACTCTATATTAAACTTTGAGTTGCTTTCAGCATTAATTACTATGGGTATCTCTATTAATAATTTTCATATTTTTTATAAAGTACTTATCATATACCTCCTTACTGTATGGTTCAAGCAAATTCTCATTATAAGACGGGCTCCAATTATCAGGTGCTTCTATAGCTTTATATGTCGATTGCCCGGTTATATCTTTATTATCCAAAACTACTTTAAATGCGCCTTCCAACTTTTCCCTTTCCAATGGCAGAACAATAAACAGCATATTGAAGCTTTGATCCTTGTCTAAAGTATTCCTCATATTATAATCAACAACTACTTTTGCTTTAGGTATTATACCGCTACTTAATATTGAAAATGAAATAGTCTCGTCGGTAAGTTCTATCCCGGAATCCCCATCAAAGAATATTCCACCGTTTCCTGTCGGAGACTCAACAGGTTTGGCACCGTTGGCATAGGAAACAATAAATAGAGCACATATTAATAGTATGAAAACCAATGTTCTTTTATAAACAGCAGTACTCATCCCATCCCTCCTGTCTGCATTCTTATGTACAAAGCTCTCATAGTCTCAATTAGTAATTCTTTACATTTCCTAAAAATCCTTTATTTGCCTATCATATAACTATCAATAAAGGTATAATGATTTTATGAGAAATAAAAACCGCCATAATCGGGAGAGAATATTAAATGAACAATATCCCGGAAAAGGTTAATGAGGTCCTGAAGCAATATTTCAATTTGATTGAATCAAAACTGCCCGGCCTGCTTGAAGGTTATTACCTTTATGGCTCTTCTTCCTTGAAAGCCTTTAAAGATGAGTTCAGCGACATTGATTTCATTGCAGTAATAAGCCGAAAGGCAACTGAAGCAGACATAGACGTTCTGAAAGAAATCCATAGTGATATGCAAAAGAAGTATCCCAAACCGATTTTGGACGGGATGTATATAACAAAGGATGACATTGAGTCCTTAAACAAATGTGAAAGTTCATGCCTCCGCTTCAACGACGGAAAGTTTCTCGGCTTTAAGAAATTTGACAGAAACTCCATAGATGCTTACCAGTTGAAAAAGTATGGCATTACTATAAAAGGGCAAGACATTAAAAATTATAACTATGAAGTGAACTGGGATATATTAATCAGCAATATGAGGGATAATCTCAATACTTACTGGCTTAACTGGGTGAATGGCTGCAGGAGGTTCCCCTCTATAAAATATCTGGGGTTATTTATTAGCCTTGGAATGATTGAATGGGGCGTACTGGGAATTTCCCGCCTTTATTATACCTTCAGTGAGGGGGATATGACATCAAAGGTTGGAGCCGGTGAATATGCGCTAAGGACAGTCCCGCAAAAGTGGCACAGGATAATTAATGAGTCGATGAGATTGCGGAAAGGCATCGGCAAGAGTTACTACAGGTCTATTTTTGAGAGGCGGAACGACGCTTTGGACTATATTGAGTTCATAATACAGGAAAGCAATAACCTTTTTAAGGAGAAAAAATAAAAGGACTTATAAAAGTCCTTTTGTTATGCATTTTATTCAGTTTCCTCTTGTTTCTCCACATTGTTGTTTCTTTTCTCAAGACGTATCTTGGATATTCTCTTATCATCAACCTCTTCTATTCTGAAGTAGATGTTTTCTATCGTCCCTTCATCCCCGACCTCCGGCATCTTCCCTGAATGGCTCAGCACCATACCGCTTATGGTGTCGAATTCTTCCTCGGGCAGGCTGATATCAAGAATATCATTGATGTCTCCTATGTCAAGCATCCCATTGACAATGTAAGTGTCATCGTCTATCTTTTCATAATCAAGTACAACATCGTCATATTCGTCAAAGATGTTGCCGACAATCTCCTCCAGCAGGTCTTCTATGGTTATGAGCCCTGCGGTTCCGCCATACTCATCTATTACTATCGCTATATGGGTTTTTGACTTCTGCATTTCTTTAAAGAGCTCGTCAATCTTCTTATACTCAGGCACAAAATATGCAGGCCTTATTATATCCTTGAGAGAGACCTCCCATTCCTTTTTCTTCTTTATCATTGCGAAAAGATCCTTGACATACAAAACACCTATAATATGGTCAATAGATTCCTCATACACCGGAATCCTCGAAAAATTTTCCTCCACTATTACATCCAGTATCTCATCGCGGGTTGCTTCAGTACTGATTGCAACTACGGCGGTTCTTGGAGTCATTACCTCCTTGGCAACCGTATCATCAAACTCAAAAATACTATTAATCATTTCAGTTTCAGTTTCCTGAAATATTCCCTTTTCTTCCCCCACATTTATCATCAGCCGTATTTCCTCTTCGGTGATCTGGTCACCCCCTGCTTTTGCATGTCCCCCAAGAAGCTTAACAATTATATTTGTGGAGAAGGTCAGAAATTTTACAATCGGAGAGGTAATCTTATATACAAAGCTGATTGTCCCGGCGACTCCAAGAGCAATCTTGTCCGATTTTGCAAGGGCCAGCCGCTTCGGAACCAATTCTCCAAGCACCAAGGTAAAGTATGATATAATTCCTGTTACAACAATAGTGGAAATCGCTGCATGATAGTGGGAAATAAACGGTATACCCAGACTTTCCAAGTATACTGCCAGGCTGCCGGTTAAGGTTTGTGCGCCAATTGCACTGGCTAAAAATCCTGCAAAGGTTATACCGATTTGTATTGTGGCTAACAATTTGCTTGGTTCTTCTAAGAATTTACTTACTAAAATTGCTGCTTTGTTGCCTTCATCTGCAAGAGGCTTAATTCTTGATTGTCTCACTGATACAATGGCCATTTCAGAGGCAGCAAAGAATGAATTTAAAAAGATAAGTAGCAGTATAACCAGCATTTGCCTCCACAAGTCTCCGTCCATTAAAAAAATTCCCCCTAGTAAATTATTTGTATTTATTATACTATTCTTTGGCAGGTCAATTCAAATCTATATTTGATGATTATGTCCCATAATTTACAAATTACCAGTTATATCATAACTATACTATCCCATAACTACATTCTGTTAACTGTAAGACTCTGTAACTCAGAATATCTATCACATATAGTTAGTAATGCACCATATTCAGCCGTACTATTCGATAATGTCCGCTCATTGAAACCCTTACACTGCAATTATCGGTAAATTTTTTATTTTGTTCAATTCTGAGCTTTGTAATGTCGTTTTAAAAAATAAAAGGCCTGCTGCCTATCTGGTCAGTAGACCTTGAGGTAATTCCATTATAAAAATCAGCAATACGAAAAGTACAAATTTCCTGTCACATTGGTTTTCGACAAGTAAAATCAATGCTACGGCAAGAAGTAAAAAGTCATCCGGGCGCAATGCACTAAGAGTCCTTAGCATTGTATAACTTATACCCATTCTACTTACCTGCCTTACTCATGAAGTTTTCGAAAAATGCAACCAGATTCATGATTCTGATGCAGTCGTCTATTCCTTTCTGCCTTTTATCGGATACAAAAGGCTTGATAGAGGTCAAAAGCGTTATTCTTCTGTCATCCTTAACCCCCTCAAACATCTTGTCAAAAAGCATATTCATCAATGCCTTTTCATCAAAACCTGCCGCATTGCCGGATGTCGGATTTTCAGTCTCTGCCTCCTTTGCTGCTTCAGTCTCCGTTTCATTTATATTATTAGCTTCACCGGCATCATTTTTTACTTCATCATTTTTTACTTCATTTTTTTTTTGAGAGCCCATACCCGAGAGGAGCATGCCCATAATTTGCCTTTTGAGGCCTTCCATATCATTATTTTTCAGCATGTTAACAAGCTGATCGTTTGACCCGTCTGCGGATCGGTTCGCTGAAAGGTACTTGATAATTTCTTCCTTTAGGCCTTCAATATCCCCTTTGTTTATTTTCTCCTTAATACTGGGGTCAATATTGCTATTCATATTGATTGCATTAACTAAAAGGCCCTTTACCTGGTCTGGTGCTATATTGTTCACATCTATACCGCCAAGCTTTTCTGAAACCGCTTTTTTCAGATCATTCATACCATTATCCGGTATGTTGTTATCTCTCCCATATGGCATATAATTACCTCCAATTCCTATTTAAAATAAACAGTTTTCGGTTTCATCCTTTTCCTATTGCTGCTCCAGAATATATAGGACGGCTCCCTTTTCTTTTCTTCGGTTTCCGGAGCAGTTTCCTCGGCTTTATCCCCATCTTGCCCTCCAAATAAGCTTTCACCGCCGCCTATTACAAGAATGAAGAGGACCAGTAATGCTACCCAACCGACTTCATCAAAAAAATCCTCCATTGCCATAACCTCCTAAACAAATAAGAACATTTATTGCTTATTATCATAATATTCTTATGCGGGTGTTTGGTTACAGCGTTTATTCCTCGTCATAGCCACGGCGGGAATGCTTATCATCTCACTTCCATACTATGTACAACTATGGTTTTGGTTACAATTTTTCATATATAAAATGTTTAGCGGGAAACATACTGTATAAACTATATTAAAATCATGTATGTTATAATATGTACAGGTTAAAGTCTATATTTATCCATCCTAGGCAAATCATGCAATATATAAGGAGGTATAAGATGTCCAAACAAATGTGGAAGCCGGGGACTCTTCTTTATCCGGTGCCTGCGGTAATGGTATCCTGCAGCAGTAATGGAACAAATAATATTATTACGGTTGCATGGACCGGCATAATCAACTCCGAGCCCCCAATGCTCTATGTATCCGTCAGGCCGGAAAGATTCTCATACAATCTTATAAAGGATACAGGAAACTTCGTTGTAAATATTCCAACACGTAATCTTGCTTATGCCCTTGATTTTTGCGGTGTAAAGTCAGGCAGGGATTTAAACAAGTTTGAGCACCTCAAGCTTACCCCCCAGAAGTCCAACCTTGTAGATTCCCCTGGTGTCGGCGAATGCCCTGTTAATATAGAATGCAAGGTTAAAGACATTATAAAGCTCGGTTCCCATGACATGTTTATCGGGGAGATATTATGTGTGGACGTGGAAGAAAATCTTCTGGACAAATCGGGCAAACTACAGCTAAATAAGGCAGCCTTGATCTGCTATAGCCATGGAGAGTACAGGACACTTTCAGACTCTCTCGGGCATTTCGGCTTTTCTGTAAGAAAGAAACCGTTGAAAAAAGGCACTTCGAAGTGAGACGAGTACCGCTAAGCATTGGTATTACTGCGTGAAAATTTTAAACATTAAAAAAATTTAGCACGCTTATCGATTTTACTTTCTTTTTTGATAAAACCGTTGTATATTATATAAAATATATATACGCGGGAGGTGAGCATATGCCCTTTGTAAATATAGCAAACAACTTCTTCGAGAACAATGACAACAGCAAAAATACCAGTAAGGATGAAGATAATAAGAAGAAGGTTGTGAAAAAAGAAAAAAAGTAAAGTCATGAATTTCATGTCTTTACTTTTTTTCTTTTTTTAATTGAATTTTGCTGCTTATCGTATTATTAATCAACCTGAACTTTTCTCCAAGGGAGCTGGTTGAAATGTTATACTTGTCGGCTATCTGCTGCTGTGTAACTTCAGTGTTGCAAAACCGGCAATAAACATACTCCAGGGCTGCGGCCCATGTATCTATGCTCTTGATTTCAGGTACTTCCGGATAAGTAGATTTAATAAACTCATACCATATATCTTCTACAATCTTTTTATAAGGTCTTCTATAACATCCTTTCATCATGCTTAAGGCCTTGCTTTTTACGTCTTCCCACTCTTTTTTCCTCTCTGATTCAGGAAAGTCCAGCGGATCTATCGTTACATTCTTTATTTCGCCGTCGAAATCGACCGTATATGGTTCCTTTGCTCCTATTGAATTCAATAAAAACACAGATTCCATCTTAATATAATTCTCAACATCGTTTCTAAGCATAAGCCGCCTTATCGCAGATTCAGCCTCAACAAGCTTTTCATTCTTCAACTTGTTGTAAATGAGCTTTCTCAAGAAATACCTGTCAAAGTTAATACCAAAATAAAGCGTGTCAAGGGTACGTTCGTTCCCGGCAATCAAATCCCTGCATTCATTTGCAGGCATTTCAATAAACTTGTATATGAAATCCAGCCTATTCTTTATCTCTTCTCTGGGCAGCTGATAAGTATATGGGAATACCATGCCGCTTTCTTCACTGTTCATCTGCTTAACCGCAATGTTTATATAGTATTCCGACAGCGGATTTTCATTATCAAGCTTGGAAAGCTTTTCCCACAACTTTATGCTTTCCTTATACTTTTTACAGTTAAAAGCTGAAATGGCGGCGTAGTGCAGGTACATCGGATTGTCGGAATTAACCGTCAAAAGCTTTTTATAGTTTTTATATGCATCTACATGTCTTCCCAGGCTTCCGTAGGTATCTGCTATTTTATACAGGTAGTCCTCATTATCCGTAACTACCTTCTTTATTTCCCTTACCTGTTTCTCAACCCAGTTCACAATGCCCTGTTTATTGTAGTATATCGCAAGGTTGCAGTTTGCGTGGACGTTGGATTCCTCATAGGTCAGGACTTCCTTTGCAAGCTCAATTGCCTTGTCTATGCGTCCAAGGTAGTAGTATGCCAGTGACAGGTTGTTCCTGGCAGGTACTGCATTAGGCAGCATCTGGACCACAGTCTCAAATTTCTGTGCAGCTTTGTCATATTCCCTTTTTTCAAGGTGGTTTATGGCTTCTTCCTCTATTTTATAAATCTTTTCAAGCTCCTCATCATCAAGGTTGTTATTCGCATCCTTAATCATAGTAAGCATTTCCAGCAGTTCTTCAGCTTCTTCAGCGAATTCCCCGTCAGGATCCTTTTCAAGGTACATGCTGAAGTATTCAGCAGATTTTTTAAGCTTCTGCATCTGAAGATAATTGCACCCCAAACCGAAATAACACTCAAGGTAGTTTGGATCGAGGTCCTTGACAATATTAATCAGTACTTCGGTGGATTGGTCTATATCCCCAAGCTCGGCTAAAAGGCCTGCATAATTAAACTGTATGAAGCTGTCATAAGGTTTGAGCTTTACAGCCTTCTCAATGTATCTGACAGCTGTCTTCAGGCTGCCTTTCTGGATATACTTGTATCCAATATCAAAATAAAACTCTGCACCTCTCTCAAATGCAATGACTTTATTGCTCATATATCTAACACCAACTTTATAGTAATTTGCTATTTTGGCATAAACCCGGGAAGTATAACTTTAAAAAGATCCCTTTTTTCATTATTTATGAAACTTGCACCGCCAAGCTGCCTGAAAGCCTCATTAATCCTCTTGAGTCCCATGCCTGATTTAAGAAACCTTTTCTTTTCGTCAAGTACCAAAAGCCTTTGGTAAAGCCACTGGTTCCTCCGGTAGGGATTATACTCGTCCCAAAGACTTGTAACATCATCATAACTGCAGGTAGCACCAGAATTGCTTACCTCTACCTTATCCCTATCTAATAGTATAACAATTTCCCTGCCTATTGAAAAGTAATCCCTGTGTACGCTTGCGTTAGCAACAGCCTCGATTAGCGCATCAACCGGGTATTTTTCATCTATACCCTTAATTTTAGCGGTTAAAAACTCTTCGATGCTGTCGAGCATTCTTGTTATTGGCCCACTGAAATACTTTACCGCTCTGGCACCACAGTTATCTATAATCCTTATACCGGAATGCGGCATATAAAGCTGCGGGTGGTTTCCGAAAACCAGAAGTCCTCCTACTGTAGGGTGAAACCTTCCGTAATACTCATCCTTGCCTATAATGCCTATGCCTTCAAGTATAGTGTAATAATCCTCGCTGGAATTTGCCAGCCCAGTCTTGGAAATGTAGTCTTCCAGCATTTCTGTATTGAGCTCCTTTATATCCACGTTATTAAGCACTATCCGTTCCTGCTGGAGCATCCCCGATTCCTGCAGCATGCTCGCAAGCTCTTCACGCCTTGCTATGTCAGTCGTAGAACCCCTTCTTATATAGAATACCCCTGTTTGCCTTATCTGGTGAGGTCTTTGGCTGCTCTTGTATATTGTAAGCACTGCAACCTGTTTCTCATCAACAGGAATGATTTCAAGCTTAACCGATACCGGAGGGTCACATCTCTGGCTTATTACCTGCTGGATCTGTTCCTCTGTGTACCTTTTGCCTTCTATCCCCAATATCTGTTTTGTTTGGTCAGCGACACCAAAAATTATATACCCTCTGCCGCCCTTTGAATTTGCAATGGCGGTGACGTCTTTGGCAAGTTCCTTCTTGTCAGTTTCCGTATTAAGGGAAAGCTGAGCCTTAAAATCAAGCTTAGTCCCCTCAGGCTTTTGAAGCAGAGAATTTAGTTTCTGTCTGTCCAAACAACCCACTCCCTTTGCTTACACTCGTTTCAACCCGCTGCCTTACTAATAATATTATATATAGTTTAACATAATATGATTAAATTACAAATTCTCAAATAAGAAAATTCAATTCCTGCAAAAAAACAA
>JBLNDG010000101.1:0-5223 GCA_050261415.1 Caulobacteraceae bacterium
CCAGTGTTGCCCTGACCAGATGGTTCTTGTTGGCGCCACGGGTCAGACCAAGCACAGCGCCTCTTGCATACATATCCCAGTACGGTGCGCCGAGTCCTACAAAGGCAGGAACTACATAGACGCCGTTTGTATCCGGTACAGCCGATGCCAATTGTTCGCTCACAGAGGCGTTTTCTATGATTTTCAGCTCATCCCTGAGCCATTGTACTGCTGCGCCTGCTGCAAATATGCTTCCCTCAAGGGCATACTCGACTTTTCCGTTCAGACCCCAGGCTATTGTAGTAAGAAGTCCGTTATTGGAGCGGACAAGCTTCTCTCCGGTGTTCATAAGCATAAAGCAGCCTGTTCCGTATGTGTTCTTTGCCATACCCGCTTTGAAACAGGTCTGGCCGAACAATGCGGCCTGCTGGTCTCCGGCAGCCCCCGAAACCGGTATTTCTGCACCGAAGAGTTCTTTTGCAGTATAACCGTATATACAGCTTGAAGGCTTTATTTCCGGCAGCATTGACGCAGGTATATCCAGTTCTTTCAATATATCAGAGTCCCACTGAAGGGTATTGATATTAAAAAGCATAGTCCTTGATGCATTGGAATAGTCCGTTACATGCAGCTTGCCTCCGGATAGGTTCCAGATAAGCCATGTATCCATATTGCCGAAAAGCAGTTCCCCTTTACGTGCCTTTTCCCGTGCACCCATAACATTGTCAAGTATCCACTTTATCTTTGTTCCTGAGAAATATGCGTCTACCACCAGCCCTGTTTTTTGTCTGATAGCAGCTTCCAATCCCATTTGCTTGAGACGGTCACATATAGGCGCAGTCCTTCTGCACTGCCAGACTATTGCGTTATGCAGTGGCTTTCCTGTGGTTTTATCCCATACTACGGTGGTTTCCCTCTGGTTTGTAATCCCTATTGCAGCAATCTGCTCTGCACTTATTCCTGCCTTGTCCAGTGCCTCCCTGGCAACACCGCTCTGAGTGCCCCAGATTTCCATGGCATTGTGCTCAACCCAGCCGGCATTGGGGTATATCTGGGTAAACTCCTTCTGGGCCGTACTTACTATATCCCCGCTGTTATCGAAAATTATAGCTCTCGAGCTTGTAGTTCCCTGATCCAAAGCCATTATATATTTAGCCACGGCATTCCCTCCAATTCCTTTTTAAAACCACCATCTAATTTCTCTAAAAAAATAAAACCTCCTGCTTCATAAGCAGAAGGCCATCCATAATTTATAGAAATTTCTTTATTTCATCTACCGTAAGTACCCTACCGTTAGCCTTTAGCTGTTCATCTACAACAAGGCCGGGAGTTTTCATTACACCGTAGGACAAAATGTCTTTGAAATCAGTTACTTTCTCTATAGTTGCATCGATTCCCAATTGTACCGCCGCTTCTCTTGCATTTTCCTCCAGCTTCTTGCAGTTTGCACACCCTGGTCCCAAAATTTTGATTACCATACTATCCGCTCCTTTTTATAGTTTTATTGAATGCCAAATTACCCTTCAAGCTTTGCGTTCAACGACCTTATATGGCTCATTACCATACCCTCTACAGTATCAACAACCTCAAGTATTTTGGGATCCTTTACATAATAGTTGATCCGCATTCCCTCTTTCTCACAATAAACTATCCCTGCATCCCTGAGTATTTTCAAGTGTTGGGAAAGATTGGACTGACTGAATTCCACATCCTCATTCATTTCACAAACACAATATACCCTTTCCCTCAGCTTTTTGATTATTTTTAGCCGGATGGGATGGGCCAACGCTTTAAAGATGCCGACTTCCAAGTCTTCCAGATTCATAACGTTCCTCCTATGCTATAAAGATAAACGAAACCGCATTAAAAAGATAACCGATTATTATTATGCCTATTGTTACTATAGCTATAAATACCGCCAGAAGCTTGGGCTTTACCACTTTGCTGAGCAAAATCATAGAAGGCAGTGAAAGAGCAGTTACAGCCATCATGAAGGATAGAACCGTTCCCACTCCTACCCCTTTCCCGAATAATGCCTCAGCTATTGGAATAGTCCCAAATATATCGGCATACATAGGTATACCGACTGCAGCAGCCAGAGGCACGGCAAAAGGATTTCTGTTTCCTACAACTGCTTCCACTACAGGCTGCGGAATCCAATTATGGATTGCTGCACCTATACCGACTCCTATGAGAACATAAAGCCACACTCTATGAACGATTTCCTTAACCTGCTGCTTTGAATAGGAAATTCTTTCTTCCCGTGTCAGCCTGATATAATCACCATCTGTGTTCTTCATTCCCATTACATAGTCTTGTATATACTTCTCCATTTTAAGCTTGTCTATTATTGTTCCTCCCGCCACTGCAAGTACTAAACCCACAACCACGTAAGCGACCGCTATCCTGGCGCCGAAAAAGGACATTAATATCAGTAGTGATGCCAAGTCTACAAGAGGCGAGGAAATTAAAAACGAAAACGTAACTCCCAAAGGAAGTCCTGCCGAAGTAAAACCTATAAATATAGGTATGCTGGAGCAACTTCAGAAGGGTGTTATGGTTCCCAACAGCGCCCCTAATATGTTTCCCCTTATGCCCTTTATTCCACCGAGCATTTTTTTTGTCCGCTCGGGGGGAAAATAGCTTTGAATATATGATATTACAAAAATCAGCACAGAAAGCAGTATGAAGATTTTTATCGTATCATATATAAAGAAATGGACGCTGCCTCCCAGCCTGTCTTTCACTGATAAGCCAAACACTTTCTCCACAAGCAGCCGTATAAGCTCCGAAAGCCAGGTCATCTTCAATATTTGACTGTTTAGCCAGCTGAATATTTGAGCCAATATGTTCAATAGATATCACCTGCCTTATTGTAAAAAATCAGTCCGTAAAAAAGGCTTCTATTGAAACACTTTAACAACTATTGAAGCCTTTTATGAAACTCATTTACGAAGCATAACAGATTAAGGTGGAATATATGCTCCTATTCGTTATAAAAAAATATAATTATATTAGTATTATCTAATATAATTATATACCTGTGCTTTGCTTATGTCAATATAAATATTAAGCCTTGCCCGTCCTGATTATTTCCGCAAACTCAGAGGGCAATCCTGCAGCTTCTATCGCTTTTGCCGCCTTTTCAAATTCATATTCAACCTCAATTATATGGACCTTTACTTCATTATCCAACACATCAACAATAACGTAATTAGCTTTAGGCCTGCCTGTTTTCGGTTTTCCGACGCTTCCGGCATTTATGAGCATTTTATCCCCGTATGCTTTATAGTACGGCTTATGAGTGTGTCCGCATACAAGCACATCATATTTGAAAGCATCCATAACCTCGGAAGCTTCTTTTGAGTTTTCCTTGAGGTATTCATTCAGCTGTCTCGGGCTGCCATGCACAAAAAGCATTTTGATGTCTCCAAAGACCAGTTTCATTTCCTTCGGAAGACTTCCCAGAAATTCCTTATTCTTTACAGTTGTCGCATCAATAGTCCAGTTCAGTGAAATTCCTGCATTTTCTGCATCCTTTGGGTCAGGATAATCACAGCCGCAGACCAGAAGTTCATTTCCTACAGCATCATCATAATTGCCCATTATAGTCATAATATTGCATTTGCGCACCAGCTCGATTACTTCATTGGGAAAAGGACAATACCCGACCAGATCCCCGGCACATATTGTAACATCTACATTTCTTTTTTCTATATCCCTGATTGTTTCCTGAAGCGCATATATATTCCCATGTATATCCGCAATTACTGCTATTCTCATCTTTTATCCCCTCTTATTTCTGAGTTTTCTGCATCTAGTGCTACCTCCCGGAATGCCTCCCTTCCGGCTTCGGGAATCCCCTTAACATCAGCAAACCAATGCTTTGTATTGTTGGCTATTTTCACCAGAGTCAGCATTATAGGCACCTCAGTCAATACGCCTACTACTGTTGCAAGTGCAGCGCCGGATTCCAGCCCGAACAGCGATATGGCAACTGCTACCGCAAGTTCAAAGAAATTGCTGGCTCCTATTAGTGCCGCCGGTGCAGCGATGCTAAAGCTTAATCTCCATAGCTTTGACCAGCCGTAGGCAATGGCAAAAATTAAGAAGGTTTGTATGGTAAGAGGTACTGCAATCAATGCGATATGCAGCGGATTCCTGAGAATTATCTCTCCCTGGAAGGAGAATATTATAACGAGGGTCAACAGCAAGCCTATAACCGTTATATTGTCAAACTTCCTGAGAAATTCCTTTTCAAAGTATTCAAGTCCCTTATGTTTGATTACATAGTTCCGTGTGAAAAAGCCCCCTGTAAGTGGAATTACCACAAACAATATAGTTGAAAGTATAAGAGTGTCATAAGGTACGGCAACATTGCTTACTCCAAGCAGGAATGCCACAATAGGCGTAAAAGCAAATAGTATTATAAGGTCATTGACAGCTACCTGAACTAACGTATATGCCGGATCACCCTTGGTCAGGTGGCTCCACACAAAAACCATGGCAGTACAGGGTGCCGCCCCCAGAAGAACGGCACCTGCAAGATACTGCGTTGCAAGTGCATCAGGTATAAGTGCCTTAAACACTATCTTCAGGAAAAATGCTGCAATAAGATACATTGTAAAGGGTTTTATCAACCAGTTTGTAACGCAGGTAACAATCAAGCCTTTTGGTTTTTTTGTTGCATTTACAATACTGGAAAAGTCAATCTTCAACATCATGGGATAAATCATGAGCCATATAAGAATTGCCACCGGTATCGATACATGTGCATATTCAAATCTGCTCAGTGTCCTCGGCAAAACAGGCAATACCTGTCCAATCACCACTCCAACCACTATACAAACCGCTACCCATACTGTCAGGTATTTTGCAAAAAAGCCCAGACCTTGATCCTGATCCTTCTTATGTTTATTACTCATTTTCAGCCTCCCGTAATCTACATATTATCTTTGTCCTGTACCAAATCTTCGCAAGAAATCCCGCTTCTTTTAAAAATATTCAGTCTTGCGGTATCCTGTCCGCATTTTTTATAGTCTTTTAATTCCTTCAGAATAAGCTCTTTTAGGAATGGATATTTCTTGTAGATTTCTTCATTTATCCTGTAGTACACATATAATGCCCTTTTTTCATACAAAATGATATTGGCCGAAGCCAGTTTGTTTAGGTGACGTGAAGCATTTGACTGGTTAATCCCCAGTATTTTCTCCAGCTCACAGACACATAACTCCCCATTGCCAA
>JBLNDG010000102.1:0-8760 GCA_050261415.1 Caulobacteraceae bacterium
CAATCTTATCTACAAGGTACTGATGTCTTCCTTCTTTCTTTGCCTTAAAATATGTTCTGTTATATTTGATAGCACCAAAACTGGTTAAAAGTCCTGTTTCATCTTTCCTTACGATTTCCCATTCTTTCTTTCTAATCTCACACTTACGCAGATATTCATCCATATCTTCGAGAACTTCTGTAACTATATTTCTACCTAATTCGAACAAGCTTTCCTGAAGCCCTAAAACTAAATCTGCAATGTCTTTTTTCTGGCTAATGAAATTTTTTATTGTTTCTTCAATTTTCCTTGTACTAAACTCATTAAAATGCTGTATACTATTGTACATAGAAGACTACCGTCCTTTTTTGTTTATTTGTGTGTCAACTTATATCTTAACAGGATGGTGTCTTCTTTTCTATTGTTTGGTTTTTATTTACATACGATACCTACTGTAACTTTAAGCTATGTATTTAAAACAAAATATATTCCGGTCAAAAAAATAATAAACATAAATGGCGGCCCTTTATCTGAGGGAAAAAATTTGCGGTACATGCTATTGTTATTGAACAAAAATTTATACTTTTAAATTAATGAGCGTTTATGTTATAATAAAAACAGTAATTACCATAAATGTAACAAAATACAAATTGCGACACATCTCCTTATTACACATATCAGAAAAGAATAAAAAATGCAAAAATCAGCCCACAATTGTCAAATCACATTGGTCTACGACTGTTTAATTTTTTCTGAGTAGCAAAAGACCCTATGCAAAATTCCATATAAACCAAATGGAGCATTATTAGGAGGAGCAGATATGACATATGATGAGTATCTCGAAAAATTGCAGAGAAGGTTTGAGAGACACTTTATAGTTGAAACCAATGTAGGTATTCTCGGGAAAAATATCGATCTGCATGCCAGATTCTGCAACGTCAGTGGAAGAACCTTCATTACCCAAAGCGATGTGATAGACCGTTGTGAAAATTATGAGCTCTGTTACATAAAAAGATATGAAGGCGTATCGGTTGGTGATGTTGCGGAATTTGGCGAGTTTCTGAAAAGGGCTGTTGATGAATTTGTTAATCCGGGAGATGACCATATGAGCACCTATGTTACAGGGGTCATGATAACAGACAATGTATGTGGTGACAGTGCCAGGAAAGCAGTAGAAAAGCTAAAACACAGTAAAGCATACAGGTATTATTTGAGAGGGTGGTGTGACGTAAGGCTTATTTGCGTTGACCTAGGCAATCAAGAGGTTATTACAAATAAGGCGGGTAAAAGGGTTAAAAAGGTGTATCAGCTTACACCTTAAAAATAAAGGGGGTTATATAATGAACTCATTGACTTTATTACTCTTAGGCATTGTACTGTTTTTATTTGCTTATGTGACTTACGGCGCCTATTTGGCAAAGCAGTGGGGAATAGATCCCAACAGGAAAACTCCTGCTCATACAATGAGGGATGACATCGATTACTGCCCTGCAAATGCCAAAGTGCTCTTGGGGCACCACTTCTCGTCTATAGCCGGTGCAGGTCCTATTACAGGCCCGATAACAGCTTCAGTATTCGGGTGGCTGCCCGTATACCTGTGGATTGTATTCGGAAGTATATTTGTAGGTGGTGTTCATGACTGGGGTTCACTCTTTGCATCAATCAGGCATGGCGGAAAATCCATAGGTGAAATAATAAGAGTAAACATAGGTGAAAACGGAAAGAAACTCTTCAACATCTTTGCATATCTTACATTGATACTGGTCGTTGCAGCATTTACAGACATTTGTGCAGGTACATTCGCATATAACCCTGCAAAGCCGGAAGCACTTTCCGGAGCGCAGGCCGGTACCGCATCAGTTCTCTTTATTTTCTTGGCAATGGGTTTTGGATTTTTTGTATATAGAAGAGGGGCTAGGCTCTCAGTTTCTACAATAGTAGGTGTAGCATTATTATTCTTCTGTATCTGGGTAGGCTACCAGTTCCCGGTTCTTAAGCTTTCAAAATTTGCATGGGATATAATACTTATTATATACATCTATGCAGCATCCACATTACCTGTTTGGTTTTTACTGCAGCCAAGAGACTATCTGTGCTCTTTCCTGCTATATGCAATGCTTGCAGGAGCTGTAATAGGCGTGTTAATCGCAAGGCCCGCGATGGCTATACCTGCATCGGTAGGTTTCACGGTTGGTGAGGGTGCAAAAGCTCAGTATCTATTCCCGATGTTGTTCGTTTTAGTAGCTTGCGGAGCAATATCCGGTTTCCATTCTTTGGTTGGTTCCGGCACAAGTGCAAAGCAGCTGGACAATGAAAAGGATACCAAACTTGTAGGTTATGGGGCAATGCTTATTGAGGGATTAGTTGCTATAATAGCACTTATAGCAGTAGGGTATGCAGCAGGAGCAAAGGGCACTCCGGCTCAAATATTTGCAAGTGGTGTTGCCTATTTTATGAGCAAATTCGGAATTTCTGTTTCAGTCGGAACGGTATTTGTAATACTTGCCTTCTCGGCTTTTGCTCTTACAAGCCTTGACACTGCAACAAGATTAGGCCGTTATATGTTCCAGGAAATGACGACCAGACCGGACGGAATAAAATCATCACTGAATAATATGTATATAGCAACTGCTATTACTGTAGGTTTATCAGCATTACTGCTTTCATATGGGTACCAGAAGATATGGCCGATATTCGGTTCGGCAAACCAGCTGCTTGCAGGTCTTTCACTGCTTGCAATTTCAGCATGGCTGGCTAAATCCGGTAAGAAGAACTTTATGACAGTAATTCCGATGGTATTTATGTTTGCAGTTACACTATCAGCTCTTGTGCTCGTGGCTAGAAGCAACTTTGCAGGCGGAAATATTATTATTGGAGCTTTAGCTGTAATCCTCTTTATACTTGCAATAGTATTAATCTTAACTACAATAAACACATTCTTTGGAAAAAAATCGAAGGATCAAAAACTAGGGGCATAAAAGTACAATAAAAATCCGGGGGTTTAACCTCCGGATTTTTTTAACTTCAATTTATACCAGCCATAGCCTTCCAGAAGGAATTCCAACTCTTCTTTGGAGGGATTGGCTTTTTCAAGAGTTTTTCTTTCAACGTATATCAGCAAGTCACCATTTTTATACATGTCATAATCATCAATGTTTTTCGGCTTCCCCATCCGACCTGACGGGGCATAAAAAGCCATTCATCAGCCTCTTATGGTAATTCCCTCGGCAATACTCATAATGCCGTCATGCTCCTTTATATAATTCAAGAGCCATGGAGAGGCTTCAAAATCCATTTTGATCATCCTCCTGCCAGGAGGTGTATGGCTTTGACATCATCACCATCATTTATTACAGTTGAAGCAAACTCTTCGTTTGATATAACCTTGCCGTTAACTCTTACTACGATTTTGGGGTAGGTGTAATTCTTTTTTTTCAACAGTTCGGCAACCGTCAAGCCTTCCTCCCATTGAAATTCCCTTCCATTAACAAGTATCATAATCCACCACCGCTAAATATGTTTTTTGACTACTTCTATTACTTCGGGAAGATCCATACCAAGCTCCTTAAGTTTTTCAGGAGTCGGTACTCCGCCCATGGTCCAGCCTCTTCTCTTGTAAACAGCATCCACGAGTTTTTCATACTGGTTTTCCCTGTAGTTTCTTAAGACTTTCATTTTATCTTCAACTGATTTGCCTGAAGGGTCATAAGACAAAAGCTCTTTTAGCTGGCTGTCATATCTTTCTTTTCTTGATTCATATTCTTCAACGGTTACAGGACCCATTGCACGGTACGGAATCCTGTCATGAATTCTCTTCCCCTTGCCCATTCTTATGTTGAATACCCTCTGGAAATTATATACCCTTTCTGACTGTCTTATCAGTTCTTCCTTGTCAATATTCTTTCCTGTAACAGCGTTAAATATATCTACGTAATTCTGGACATGCTCCGGAATTTTTGCAGGTTCATCAGTATATTTGTTATTTACCGGGGTTATATCATTCCATGGAAGCTTGCAGAGGCCATTGAGCCCGAACCATGTTCTGAACATCGGGAAGTAGTGGAGCGCTTCTGCCTTATCTTCAAAGCTAGGTATCTGATTGTTTACCATATCCATGAAAATAAGCCATGCTTCATCATGCTGCGGCCCTTTGTTGGTAAGTCCGTAGCCTCCTTGCTGTGCAAGGGATTCCTTCGGCATGTATTCGGAAAACTCCAGTCCCTTTTGCTCCATTCCGATATCATTTACGAATTTTTCATCAGCGCCGTATTCCTTTATAAATATTTCCTTCATCCTTTTGATACCGAGCCCGGCAATTTTTCCAAAGCCTTCGCCCCTTGCCATCTGGTGTATGAGTTCAAGTGCAGCTTCAGCATTGCCGAATCTCAAGTCAAGCCCGCCGGTTCTTTCCTTGTTAAGGATGCCGTTTTCATAGCACTCCATGACAAAGGCCGTCAAAGTACCGAAGGAAATAGTATCTATGGCATAAGTATCACAGTAGAAATTAAGTTCAAGTACTGAATCGGCATCAAATATACCGCAGTTTGAACCCAAACCTGCTGCATTTTCATATTCAGGACCGTCTACTATAACTTTCTGTCCTTTGTAAGGGCCGGTCTTCAGCTCAAAATTGTCAACGGCCTTTGCACAGGACATACTGCAGCCGTACCAGCATCCATCGGGCATATTCTGTGTTACCTTATCCCTGAAAACATTTGAAGCAATCTTGAATGTATCCTTATGGCTTCCGAATTTGTAGTTGTGAGTAGGAAGCAAGTCATACTGATCCATTACTTCAATTATGTTTGCGGTTCCAATTTGCCTCATTCTGTTTTGCTTGTGGTCGTTATCGTGGATTTCTTTATGAAGCTTTATACCGGTTCTGTTCAGCAGCCCCTGGTCGGCAGGATTGTTAAGGTTGCCTTTTACACCTGCAAATCTTACCACAAGAGCTTTTATCCTCTTGTCCCTGAATACGGTTCCAATGCCCCCTCTACCGGCCTGCTTCAATCTTATAGCTTTTCTTCTGATATCATAGAAGGTAAAGTTAAGAAGACCCAGTAAAGTATTTTGTGCCGCTGTTCCTGCAGATACTACGGATATATTTCTCTTGTCCTCTTCATTCTCAGCATATAACTCAGTGAGCTGCTCACCCAGCACATGGCTGTCCAAGGCTTCAAGAGGCGCTTCTTCGATTCTTACCGTACCTTTGTTGCCGTCAATTATGACTATTACATCCTTATCGGCCTTACCCTGAATTTCAAGAGCGTCAAAGCCCGAGAACTTAAGAAGGGGACCGAAAAACCCTCCGACATTGCTGTCAATTGGTATATCTGTCATAGGAGACAGACTTACTACCAGAGACTTACCTGCACCGGGATACTGGGTGATCCCACCCAAAGGACCGGTTGCTATTACTATCTCGTTTTCCGGATCATTCCATTTTGTCTCCGGAGTTACTGCATTCCATAAATACCATAATCCAAAGCCTTTACCGCCGATGAATTTGTCCTTCATCATCTGCGTTACGGCTTTTTCCTTGACAGTATTGCTGCTCAGGTCGATATGCAAGGTTCTGTTTGTATAGCCTTTTTCTATCTTGCCCAACTCATATTTATACTCGCCAAGAAGTTTATGGGCGGATTTCAATCTATCCATACTCATTCGACTTTCCTCCTTAAGCATTATCCTGCACAATAAAAATTGCTTTTGTCGGGCAATCCTTCACGCATTGGCCGCACGCTGAACAACTAAAAGGCTCTATATAATCCTCGTGCATAAACATAGCCGATTCAGGGCAAAAACCAACACACATGAAGCAGCCTACGCATAGACTTTTGTTTACCCTGACAATTCCATTCTTATCCCTCTTTATTGCTTCAGCAGGGCATATATTGATACATTCGCCGCACTGTGTGCACGCTGTTATTTTTGCCCCCGAGGTCTTTTTGGTGTCTTCCTCGATTCTGATGCAGGATTTTTCTGCGTCGTCTTCCTTAAACCATGTTTTTGAACATGTGCTTTCACAGGTATGGCACTGTATGCATAGTTCAGGTTTTTTACCCAAAACTTTCATAGATTTATAACCTCCACAAAATATCTTTTTACGATATATATTATACTATACTACTGCCGGTTCGAGAAGTAGTTCTCCTCTTTCAAACCTATCCTTATCAAGCATATGAATCGGTATAGTGGGGGTTTCTCCGAGTATGGATTCGGAAATTACAACACCGGTTACAGGTCCGAACATGAAGCCGTGGCCGCTGAAGCCGCAAGCCAGATAGAAGCCTTCGACTTCCTTCACAGGTCCGTAAATCGGCTGGCGGTCAGGGGACATACAGTACAAACCTGCCCACTGTCGCACTACGCTTAATTTTTTAAGAAGCGGCAGCAAGTCGCAGCAGGACTTCGCCATTTCTTCGAGGAAGTGCCAGCTGGAGGTTATTCTGCCGTCTCTTGGCTCGTTCTCATCGCCTCTTCCCATTATAAAGCTTCCTTCAGGGGACTGCTGGCAATATATATTCAGTGCAAAGCCCATATACATAGGTCCCTGCAGTGGAGCAACAGGTTCTGTAACAAGTATCTGATGCCTTTCTGCATATACCGGGATATCAACCCCGGCCATTTCGCCTATAGGTTTAGAATAGCCACCTGCAGCACAAACCACAACCGGTGTGGATATAAAGCCCTTATCGGTATCAACTCCGACTACTTTGCCTTTTTCAACCTTTATACCGGTAACATTTGTATAAGTCATTATCTCTACTCCAAGGCGTTTAGCTGCGTTTGCAAAGGCCTGGGTCGTATGGAACGGATTGAGGTGGCCGTCCTTTTGGCAGAAGGTCGCACCGATAATTTTTGTCTCATCCATATAAGGTATGATTTCTTTTGCCTCTTTAGGAGTCAGATAACGGGACGGAATACCGAGCTTGTTCTGGAGTGCGACGTTTTTCTTAAACTGCTCAACTTCCTTTTCTGTTGAAGCTACCATAAGATAACCGCCCTGCTTGAACTCGATATCATATTCATATTCCAACATTTCATTGGCTTTTTCGTAATACTCAACGCTAAATTTTGCCAAACGGCAGTTCATTTCGGTACCCCACTGCATACGGATTCCTGCTCCGCATCTGCCTGTGGAACCGCTGGTCAAAAATGACCTTTCAATTACTACTACGTCCTTGACACCTTTTTTAGCCAGGTTATATGCTATGGCACAGCCTGATATTCCGCCGCCTATTATAACAACACTTGAGGTTTTACTCATTGTCATCACCTCCGAGTAATAATCCAAGCTTGATAGGTTTTGCCGGCGGCCTGAAAGTTGACATTTTAAGGTCAGCCATCTTTGTGCCTGTAGCGGCAGCCAGCTCCTGCATTAACAATTGTCTGCAGGTCCTACCCTGGCAAGGTCCCATTCCGCAGCGGGAAATCCTTTTTATTTCGTCTATGCTCTGGTAGCCTTTCCTGATATATTCCCTGATTTGGCCCAAAGTAATTTCTTCGCAGCGGCAGACAATTGTATTGTCGCTGTAGAAATCCTCTATATTGAGACATCTTACTACCATTGAAAATTCTTTCGGTACAACCAGTGAAACTACAGGAGTTCTGTCCTGTGCCTGGGTGTTCAGCACTTTTTCAACCTTTGCGCGGCATACAGGTTTTCCTTCCCTGTCAAGTGCTGTAACAAAGCTTCCAACCTCCGGGAGAGGAAAGAACTCATAAGGAATCTTAACTAATGCCTCGGTTTCCGAATAGGTTTCGTCTATTACGAAAATAGCAAGTCCCGGACAATTGCTTACGCACACTCCGCAGCCGTTGCATTTTTCGTGATCTATATTTGGTCTGTTGTTTATATCTTCAAATTCTTTTATTGCTCCTCTTTTACAAGCTGTATAGCATGGATTGCATGGTATACGCTGGAAGCACTCTATTATTGCTACCGGTCCTTTAGCCAGCCTTTCCTTCGAAGGAGTAACTTCAGCTAAATTTTCCGGAGTTGCTATACCGGTTTTCTCCAACATGTATTTCCCCTCCTAACCTATCAATTGGCTAAGGCCTTTGCGTATTTTTTCTCCTACCGGGCCTGATCTCAAAGAATTGAGCTGATCCAGATAGTCTTTCTTCTGTGCTTCAAAGTCTCCTTTAACATATCCAAGGGCTTTTGCAGCACAAAGTCCTGCAAGTCTGCCTTCAACCATGGCACTGCTTGCTTCTTCTACGCCAGCCACATCCCCTGCTACGAATATTCCTTTTTTGCTTGTTTCCAGTTCTTCGTTCCTAAGCGGTACGTGACCGCCAAGCTCAGGCACAAATTTCATATCGCAGCCTATCTGCCATAGAAGCTCTGCCAGAGGTGACAAGCCTACGGATATGCACATTACGTCAGCTTCAATATCTTGTTCTGTACCCGGTATAGGCTGCCATTTTTCATCCAGCTTCCATATGGTTACTTTCTCGAGTTTCTCTTTACCATGAGCATATTTTATTGTATATGAAGGCATTATCGGCACGCCCATTCTTCTGACCTTTGAAGCATGAACGAGGTAGCCTCCGATTCTTGGAGCGGCATCAATAATTGCCTTTACCTTTATCCCGGCCTGCATAAGCTGATAGCTTACTATCAATCCGATATTTCCTGCTCCGACCATAACAACACTATTGCCCGGAGCAACTCCGTGAACATTCATCAGGGTCTGTACAGCTCCGGCCCCATATATACCCGGGAGATCATTGTTCGGGAATGTCAGGAACTTTTCCGATGCTCCTGTTGTTACT
>JBLNDG010000103.1:0-25339 GCA_050261415.1 Caulobacteraceae bacterium
CGACAGATTATCCAAGACCCGGCATTCAGCGCTTTGAGGGAGAAAGCGTAAGCTTCCGGCTGGAAAAGGACTTAACGGAAAAACTGAAGAAAGTATGTAAGGCTAACGGGGCAACCCTGTATATGATTTTATTGTCAGCATACAATATATTGCTTTCAAGATATAGCGGACAGGAGGATATAATAATAGGTTCGGCGGCAGCGGGCAGGCCCCATGCTGACTTGCATAACATGGTTGGGGTGTTTGTAAATACCCTTGCCATGAGAAGCTACCCCGAAGGGAATAAGACCTTCAATGAATTCCTGCAGGAGGTAAAGAATAATGCATTAAGTGCATATGAAAACCAGGATTACCAGTTTGAGAAGCTGGTAGAGAGGCTGGATATCAGGAAAGACTTAAGCAGAAATGCATTATTCGATACTATGTTTATACTGCAAAATACTGAAAATAAGGAAATTCAGCTTGATAATGTAAGGATTAAGCAGTTTCAATTTGAAAGAGGGGTTTCCAAGTTTGATATAACTTTGGAAGCGGAAGAAAAAGGGGAAGAAATAAAGTTTGATTTAGAGTATTGCAGCAAGCTGTTTAAGAGAGCAACTATTGAAAGAATGATTGGGCACTTTAAAAACATTTTAAAAGAAACATCAGAGAATCCGGAAATTAAATTATGTGAAATAAACATGCTTTCAGAGGAAGAGAAGAGGAAAATACTAGCCGGTTTCAATAACACCAAGGCACAATACCCTAAAGACAAAACCATATGTGAAGTCTTTGAGGAACAAGTGAAAAAGGCGCCGGACAATATAGCAGTTGTATATGAAGGTGAGAAATTAACCTACGGAGAACTGAATGAGAAGGCCAATAGCCTGGCCGGAAGCTTAAGAGAAAAGGGAGTAACGGCGGACAGTATAGTAGGAATAATGGTGGAAAGATCCCTCGAGATGATGGTAGGAATAGTGGGTATATTGAAGGCTGGGGGAGCCTACTTGCCAATATCTCCTGATTATCCGGACGACAGGATTAAATATATGCTGGAAGATAGTAAGGCCGCCATAGTGCTGACACAAAAACATCTTTTGGATACTATGAAGTTTGACGGAATTGCAATAGATTTGGAAGATAATAAATTATATCAGGGTAATAAAACCAATTTGGAAATAGTAAACAATCCAAATAACCTTGCATATGTAATATATACCTCAGGTTCAACGGGTAAACCTAAAGGGGTTATGATACAGCATGGAAGCGTTATTAATCTCGTTACAGGATTAGGAAAAATAATTTATGATAAATATATTGCACCTTTAAATGTAGCTTTGATTGCGCCGTATGTTTTTGATGCTTCAGTCAAGCAGATATTTGCAAGTATATTAAGAGGCAATTGCCTGTATATTATTCCGGAGGAATATAGAACCATAGGGGAAAAGCTTGTAGAATACTACATTGATAATTCTATAGATATTTCAGACGGAACGCCGTCCCATTTTAAATTGATGTTGAGCGATAACAGGGAAAAGATAAAAGATATGCCAGTAAAGCATTTTATAATTGGCGGAGAAGAATTATCCGTTAATGTAGTTAAAGATTTTCTTGCGTTTTTCAAGGATAGAAAACCTGATATAACCAATATATACGGGCCTACCGAATGCTGCGTGGACTCGACAGCTTTCCTGATTGACAGTGACCGGCTTGATAAATTGAATACCATTCCTATTGGCCGTCCTTTGGTAAATTACAGCGTATATGTCTTGAATAACTATAATAAGCTTCAGCCGGCGGGAGTGGCGGGAGAACTATGCATAGCTGGGGCCGGACTGGCAAGAGGATATCTTAACAAACCGGAGCTGACGGAAGAAAAATTTGCAGCAAATCCATTTGACCCAGGGAAAAAGATGTATAAGACAGGAGACCTTGTAAGATGGCTGTCCGATGGGAATATAGAATTCTTAGGCCGTATAGACCATCAGGTAAAAATCAGGGGCTACCGAATTGAAATTGGAGAAATTGAAGCCCTGATAAAGAGCCATCCTTCAGTGAAAGACTCAGTAGTAATAGTCCGCAAGGATAACACCGCAGAAAAAAGATTAATAGCATATATAGTTTCAAAGACAAATAATGATGATAAATACAGCGAAGCGAGCCTAAGGGAGCATTTAAAGAAAAATCTTCCCAAATACATGATTCCGGCTGTATTTGTCCAGCTTGAAAAAATACCGCTAAACGCCAATGGTAAGGTTGACCGTTTTGCACTTCCTGAACCTGATATGCTGCAGAGGGATTCGAATGAAGGTTATATAGCGCCAAGGAATAAAGAAGAAATTGAAATGGCCGAATTATGGGCAAAAATACTTGGAACTCCGGAAATAGGGATTGATGATGATTTCTTTGATCTGGGCGGTGATTCATTTAAGGCCATCAGGCTGGTAAGAAGCATCAATGGCAGTTTAGGGGTAATGGAGCTGTTTAAGAACTCAACGATCCGTGAATTGGCGGCCTATTTATCGAAGGATTCTTCAAATAAAAGAACTATGCTGCATGAGCTTACAAAACCAATTGATGAAAAGAATAAAGCTGCATCACTCATTTGTTTTCCTTACGGAGGAGGAAGTGCGATTTCCTTTCAGCCATTGGCCAATGCCCTGCCCAAAAATTATTCGCTTTATGCCGTTGAGCTTCCGGGCCATGACTACAGCTGCCCCGATGAAGAATTGGCTTCAATTGAGGAGAGCGCGTCCCGCTGCTTCGAAGAAATCAAACAAAATGTCAAAGGGCCTATAGTTCTCTATGGGCATTGTTTGGGTGCCACTATGGCAGCATTGGTCGCTTACAAGCTGGAGGAGGCCGGTATTCAACTTGATGGAGTTTTTGTAGGTGCCATGTTCCCGAATCCACGTATTTCCAATAAGTTTTTCAATATCTGGGATAAAATATTCCCCAGTCAATTGACTGACAAGGGCAATAGAGACATGCTGAAAACGATTGGAGGCTTGAATAGCGGCATTAGTTCTGCTGAAACAGAATTTATTCTTAGGAATTTGAAGCATGATTCAAAGGAATGTATAAGATGGTATACACAATTTTATAACAGTAAGGAAAGGGCAAAACTAAAGGCTCCAATAACATGCGTAATTGGAGAAGGTGATAGAGCTACGGAGTTCTATCAGGAAAGATATAAGGAATGGGAGCATTTTAGTGAAAATGTAGATTTAAAACCAATTAAGCAGGCAGGACATTTTTTCTTCAAAAATCAAGCAGCGGAACTGACTGAGATTATTAAAGAAAAAGTTGACTTATGGCAGGGGCGTTCTTCAACAGCAGCTGAAATCAAGAAAATGGATGAAAGAAAGGAAAACGCGGCAGAACTAAGAACACCTGCGAAAAAGCAAGTATCTCCAAGTATGAACTTGTTCCTGATTGTTGCTATTGTGCAGATAATTTCCGAAATAGGCACAATATTATCTACATTTGGAACAGGTATATGGGTCTTCAAGCAAACCAATGTACTATCGCAATTTGCCATGATGTTCCTTCTTGGAGTGCTTCCTACTATTCTAATCCTCCCAATTTCAGGTGTCATTGTAGACAGGTTTGACAGACGCTTGATTCTAATTGCCAGTGATATACTTTCAGCCATATGCTCTTTCAGCCTGCTTGCATTGTTATATAATAACGGACTTCAAATCTGGCAGGTTTATATATACACAATTGCAGCATCTGTTGCAATCTGCTTCAGGCAGCCGGCTTATATGGCGGCAATAACACAGATTACACCAAAAATGTACCTCCCGCAGGCAAATAGTGTTTCACAGTTTTCTGTTGCAATAGGAGGAATACTGGCTTCGATTTGCGGTGGTGTGTTTATGGATTCTATAGGCTTTAAGGGACTTGTTGCCATTGATTTCGCAACATTCGTAATATCCCTGGTTACTTTGGCTTTTCTGAGATTCCCGGATACTATGTTTAAGAGATTAGAGGAGCCTATCCTGAAAGAGTTAATGGGTGGTTGGAATTTTATAATCAAAAGAAAAAGTCTGGTTGTGATGGTTATATTCTTCCTGATAACTAATTTCCTGGTGAGCATTTTTGATGTTACAATGACACCGCTGATACTTTCCTTCACAAACCCATCAGTACTTGGAGTTATAAATGCATTTTCAGGAATTGGAGTTCTCTGCGGAGCTATGGCTATGTTAATAACCGGCGGTTTAAAGAAAAGAGCAAAAGGTATGGTCGGTTTTGTAGCCCCGTTGGCTGTTTCAATGATCATTGCAGGAACAAGACCGCTGCCTGCTTTTGCGGCTATAGCATTATTCGGAGCCTCATTGTCCGTAACTATTGTAAATATTCACTGGCAGTCATTGATACAGGTTAAGGTCGGACTGGAATTGCAGGGACGTGTATTTGCCATAAACAGGATGATGGTAGCTGTATTAACGCCAGTCAGCTATATTACCGCAGGTATATTGGCCGATAGGGTATTTTCACCTATAATGGAATATGGTATTTTTAACTCACCAATCGTTGATTTAATTTTAGGCATAGGTGCAGGACGCGGTATGAGACTTAACCTTTTAATTGCAGGAGCAGTGTTGTTTGTCTGGAGCATAATGGGGCTTAGGTACAAGCAGCTGGTTGAAATGGATGATATTCTTGAAGATGCAATTCCCGGTGAAATTATAATTAAGGATAAGGATAAGCTGCAGCAGCTGATTGACGGGAAGATTAAAGCCGGCCTGTATTCTTAGGTGTGCTATAAAATGAAAAGGGGCCGCTGCCCAATGAAATTTATTTATTCATTGTGCAACAGCCTCTTTTTTATTTTTTTCAAAATGCAGTTTATATAATTATTGGTACAAATTAGGTAAAGACCGATGACATATGAGTCAGCCAGTGGTAATATACTTCGTAAAGTGTGCCGGTTCCATAAATTGGATTCCGGTACGGCGGAATACACTAAAGGAAAAGGTTGTATGAGATGAAATTCGGGATGAAAACCAATAGTTTGCGCTATAAGGCCAATAAACAGGTATACATGTTTCTATGCTATACTTTTCTGAGCTATCTTGCCCTTGCGGCTTTTTACGATGTGCTCCTCAGCATTTACTACAAGGCCTTGGGCTTTCAGGAGGACTTTATAGGCAATGTAATAGCGGTAAGGACACTGCTGGTGGGCCTTGGGTCGGTTCCGGCAGGAGTACTCGCCCATAGGCTGGGACGCCGGAATGTTATTATAGCAGGCATAATCCTGAGCGGAACGGGTTATATGGGGTTGCTCTTTTTTGGGGATTATTCGGCAATTCTTGTTTCTGCTGCCATAAACGGCTTTGGTACGGCTATAAGCTTTGTGACTGATGTTCCTTTGCTTAGTGAAAACAGCGACGGTGGGACAAGGATTGACGCATTGAGCCTGAATTTCATTAGTGTCAACGCTGCTTACATCGTGGGGTCTTACCTGGCGGGTCAACTACCGGAACTGCTGAACTACCCCGAGGTTATATCCATAAAATATACCCTTCTGGCTTTTACTGTTATACAGTTTGCATCTTTTATTCCGCTGCTGAAGGTGGCAAACAAAACAAGCATAAATGCAGGGCCTGTCGCCAAAAGCTATTTCGCATTGCTTAGAACAAAAAAGCTGGTATATATATTGTGCTACAAAATATTTTTGGGTATAGGCTCAGGACTTGTTGTGCCATTTTTCAGCTTATATGTGGTGCATAAATTCAGTGTCGGAACATCGAAGGTAGGTCTTATTCTGGCTTGTTCCCAAGCGGCTACAATAATAGGAAGTGCTTTTGTTCCATACCTGTCAAGACGCTTCAGCAATGTAGCGGTAGTTCTTTTCTGTATTGTGCTGTCGGTTCCGTTTTTGCTGACTATTACGGTATCACGTTCCGTATTTATTATAGGGCTGTGCTTTTTTATCAGGTATGCCCTGATGAATATGTCCACTCCTGCAGATCAGGCTATAACTATGGAGCTGGTAGGGGAGGAAGAACGGTCCATGTTTAACAGCATAATCTGCTTCTTATTGTATGCTGCAAAAGGAATAAGCACCTCCGCGGCGGGTTTTCTGATGAGGTATATAAGTTATGATTTCCCTTACTATATTGCTGCGGTATTGTACAGCTTGGCTGCGCTGTCCTTTGCGGGTGCATTTTTCTTGCCTGAAGGAAGTACTGCCGGCTCAAAGTCCGATATAAGCCACCATAAAAGCAGCCTATAGGCTGCTTTTATGGTGGGGTGCCTCAACTATTTGAGGATGAGGTTTGATGTAGTTTTCGGATCCAGGTTCTTAACAATAAGGTTTGATGTAGCTTTTGGGTCCAGGTTTTTAATAATAAGATTGCCTGTTGCTTTCGGGTCTTGTTTCAACATGGGATTCACCTCCTTTCATCATAGGCAGGATATAACTTCTTCAACAGCCTTTGATCCGGCATATTGCCCAGCATGAGTTCCTTTCTCCTGCATCGGATATCCCAGTATTGGTTATTACCGGGGGTATCGTCACAATCGTGAGGGGCAGTCTGTCGGAACATAAGGGAAAAGATGTTTTCTTCACCATTTGTATACTTGGTTATATAGCCAACCATTTCGGCAGGATAAAACATAGCAAGTATGTGATTGGTTTTTTTGTCGTCTATGCCGCATGAGTGCGCATCACTTAGGGCTTTTAGGTATTTTATATAGGGGTATGCCTCATAAGTGTCTGATTGTTGATTCTCCAAATAGGATAATATTGCCCCCAGACTCTCAGCTGAAGATTTGTAGCAGTCTTGCTTAAAATCAGACAGGGCTGTAAAGAGTACCGGAGATATGAAATCATCGTTGAACATTTCATTTATTGTATGTGGGCAGAAATCTCCAAAGGAAAAGAGCTGATTGGGATGATTAAGTTTATATAATATATAGGTTGAAAGCTGCTTTAGCTGCTCATCGGTGATACTTAACAGATCATTCATGATATCCTTATAATAAAAGTATTCGATTCGGTCCTGTATGGTTGCAAAGCTTTCCCCCTTGGGGCTATTCATGTCGGGGATCAGAATATGGTGAGAGGGGAAGCCTAAGAATCCTACATCCCTTATAAGTATATGGTGACCTTCAGACAAGAGCTTGCCCATCAAACGCTTCAGCAGTTCCTTATTATCAATGCTACCTACTTCCTCAAAGGGCTTGAAAGCATAACAAGGCTCACTATCGAATAATTGAAACGGGTATTTACCATACTGCTTGTGTGTAAGACTGATTATGTTTTCCAGCTCCGCGACACCTTCGTTGCTGAAATCCAGTTCTATCTTGTTGCTTAACTCGGACAGGCGGTTTCCTTGAAATAGCTCTGTCAGTGATCTTTCGGCTGCTATATCGAAGGATGGGTGCGCGCCGAAACATACTCTGTAGGAGTACGTATGCCTATCAATGATAATTGTGCATACAACGGGGTAGCCTTTGCCCAAAGAGCAGTCCTTGAGCATAACGGTATAACGGCCTGTCTTTTCAATTTTACTGATAATTTCAGCTATCTCAGGATACTTGTCTATATAATTTCTTGGTATTGTTGGCGGGGTGATGAATTTTTGTATTATCTCGTACTGCACATACCTTTCCAAAATCTCGGATAAACCCTGTACGATGCTTTCTTCAGGTGTATTGCCTGCACACATGCCGGTACTTCCGAGAGGGGCAGTCAGCACATACGGTACGTAATATATCTCACCGGTTTTGAAGTCATAATATGGAAGGGTTATAAACACATCAGGGTCATCACATATGTTCAGATGGTCCAATATCTGAATTGAAGTATCTGAGGCCGGCACATCCTTATCCTTAAGAAACAGCCTCGACAGGAGTACATCAACAATGCCGTCCCTGCGGTTTTTTATTTCTTCGGCGGTAATGGTTTTCTCGTCGGGTGCATAATAGAAATCTCCATACAGCAATAGTTCTCTTGTAAGGTCATCCTTGGAGAGAAGCAGGTTTTGAAACCTCTCAACGAATTCGCCATATGCACTTGCCAGAGCATAAAGATGGGAAGTGCCTTTCCCGTTAGTGCCTATATCCGTACCTGCTATGGTCAAACGCAAAGAATAGGTGCCGACTTCTGAATCCAGCCAATCCTTTGCAGTTGCAATACCCAGCTGTTGAAGAATATTACTTATTCTTCTTACTGTGAATTTGGGGTCGGAGTCTTTGAACTTAGCGGACTGGATACTGTTCATATAAATAAACCTCTCTATCATAAAAAATAATTATATACATAATATTCTATATATAGTAAAAAATACCTCCAAAGGGAAAGATATTTTTATCGGTTTGAAATATATAAGCATGAATTGCAGCAAGTTTGGAGGAGAATAAAAAAGGAGCATTGCCGACTACCTATTCAGTAGTTTTGCGACACTCCATTTTTGCGAAATAAGATATGATAAACATTTTACTCCCCGGCTGCTTGTCCCAAACTAAAGATGAGTTAAGCATTCATTGAGGATATAATCCACAAACATCTTGGCTGCCGGCTGCTCCAGGGCAGCATTCCTATAAGCCATGACAGTTTTTTGCATGACAGGCTGTCCGTTTGCCCAAAGCATAGGGCAAAAGAAAAGCGAGCGCCGGTTTCCGATATGGATTTTCGGCGCAACGGTCCAGCCTAGACCGTGAGATGCCAGCTGAATGCAGGTTTCTAATGTGTCTACCTTTATAATATTTGAGGGAGGCGGAGCGGAAAAATGCTCATTCCACCAACTGTAAAACACTTCATCAAACTTGGTTGTTACTACCGTATCATCCATAATCAGAGGGATATCGGGCAGTTGATTAAGCTCAATAGGGTATGCGGATATAATACCGTGAGGTTCCTCCAATATAACATGCTTTCCCTCCGGCCAGTCTATATCCCCTCTTACTATGACTATGTCGACATCGTTTTTTTGCAGCATATCGGGAAGCTGTGACGTGCTTGATCCTGTTTTTAAAATAACCTCAACGTCAGGAAAACGTAGCCTGTACGTCTTAAGTATCGGTGCAATCTTGAACTTGGCATAGACTGAACTGACCCCCAACCGTAGAGTTCCCCATACCGGATTCCGCATGTTTTTTACCTTTTCTTTGACCAACGCCAGTCTTTCCAACATCTCTTCCGCATATTTCAATACATATTCGCCCTGGTAGGTGAAAGACACGCCATTGGAATGGCGATCCAATATTTTAACCCCCAGTTCCTTTTCCAGATTATTAAGACGGTAGGTAAGAGAAGGCTGTGAAATATAAAGCCGCTCCGCTGTTCTTGAGAGACTGCGTTCTTCCTTGATTGTTTTAAGAATTATCCAGTCCCTGGAATCCATGGCAATTCCTCCAGTGCGATAAATAAATTTTATAGGGTATTGATAAAAAATCAATATTTCCGCTTTTCTGATTATTATACTACAATGTTCATAAACCAAGCAATAATATCAAATTATACTAAGTGTTCAAGGTTAGAGTATTGCAATACTTAAAATTTTATATAGAGGGTGGTGGGTGAATAACAAGTATTTTTTCTGTTTAATCAAAAATTTTAAGGAGGGTTAAAATGAAATCAAACGCAAATGTGTCTTCGAAGGAAACAAAGCTTAATAGTTCCAAAAAATTCTTAAAAGTGCCTCATACCTACGTATTACTTGTTATTCTTATGCTAATAGCTGTAGTACTTTCCTATGTTGTCCCGGCCGGATCATTTGACCGTGCGAAGGATGCCGTAAGCGGAAAGACATTGGTGGTACCAGGCAGCTTTCATTTGGTAGAATCACATCCGGTTACGCTTTGGCAAATACCCGTATTCATATTCAAAGGGCTTCTCGATGCAAGTGATATCATCTTCTTTGTATTTATTGTTGCCGGTTCCTTTGAAATTATTTTCCAGACAAACATGATCAATGCTTTTATGGGACGATTGGCATTGAAATTGCACGGTCGTGAAGCATGGGTCGTACCGATTTTCCTGTCCATATTTTCCGTAGGTGGATTTACAATGGGTATGTCCTCTGAAGTACTGGTATTTGTGCCTATTGGTATTTTGATGGCAACATCCTTAGGCTTTGATGTAGTTACCGGTACGGCTATGGTGGTACTTGGTGCCGGAGTCGGATATACTGCAGGTTTGCTGAACCCATTCGGAGTTGGAATTGCACAGCTTATTGCGCAGGTTCCGCTGTTTTCCGGCTTGTGGTACAGACTGGTTCTTTTGATAGTTTTAATTGCTGTAACCAGTGTTTATATATTGCGTTATGCCCGTAGGGTAAAGGCCGATGCTTCCAAAAGCGTCGTTGCAGATATTGAGGATTTGAAAAAGGATTTCAGCAAGGATGCGACCGCTCTTCCGGATATTAAACCATATCATTATTTAGTGCTGGCAGTTGTTGTTGCAGGTTTTGCAGTATTAATCTGGGGCGTATCCCAAAAAGAATGGTGGATAAATGAAATGGCTGCAACCTTCCTGACAATGGGTGTACTCGGTGGTTTTGCAGCAAGATTTGGTCCGAGTAAAGTTGCCGAAATTTTTGTTGCCGGTGCTAAATCAGTTACCTTCGGTGCAATAGTCATAGGCTTAGCCCGTTCGATATATGTTGTAATGCAGGATACTGCCATAATAGACAGCATTGTAAACGGCTTATTCCTGTCACTTAACAGTTTGCCGGCTTCCCTGCAGCTTATAGGTATGTATATAATTCAGACTATTGTCAGTCTTATAATAGGATCCAGTTCCGGCCAGGCGGTTGTTACAATGCCTATAATGACTCCCGTAAGTGACTTGCTGCATATCAGCCGCCAGACAGCAGTATTGATTTTCCAATTGCCGGATGGTTTTACGAACTCGATCCTTCCTACTTCTGCGGCTACGATGGGTGCGCTTTCAGTTGCAAAGATTCCTTTCGAGCGTTGGTTTAAGTTTTTTTGGAAGCTTGAGGTGTTGTGGCTGCTTATTGGTGCTGCGTTCATACTGCTTGCACCTGTAATCGGCTATATGTAAAATGACCGTGTTTTTCAAAGGAGGCTTATCTTAATGGAACTCACTGAAAAAGATATGATTAGTCACATTTGTAATAGTGTAAATTTCGAAAACATGGATGAATTGCTCAGATTTTTTGCAACCTTTGAAAAGCTGTCGGGAACGGAAGGCGCAGAGCTTGCCGTGAAATACATCATGGATAAATTGAAACAGTACGGCATTGCATGTGAAAAATATGAGTTTGACGGATACTTAAGCAACCCGGTGAGCAGCAGCCTTTCAGTCATGGATAAGGAATATGAGGTCGAATCAAGACCCAGATCATTTTCTAAAAATTGTCCTGAGGGCGTAACAGGAGAAATTGTGTTTGATCCTTATAGCACGGATGATACTGCAAGATGGAAGGAAAAAGATGAGTTTTATAAAAATATCAGAAATAAGATAGTAATGAGCTACGGCTATGATGAAGGTTATGCAAAAAAAATAGAAAAATACGGAGCAATAGGATTGGTACAAATCTGGCCCAGTGAAGAAGACATTCTGCATGAGGATACGGTAGGAACTGTATGGGGGACGCCGACAATGGACAGTGAATATTTCTTATTGGGCATACCGGTTATATCAATAAAAAACAGAGACGGCAGTAAGCTGAGAGAAATGCTGACCAAAGAAAGAATAAGTGTCAAGCTCTGTTCAAGCGTAGATACCAAGGTATGCCGCGTAAGTTTGCCGGTGGCACAAATTAGGGGAAAATCCGAAGAGTTTGTCCTGCTGTCGGGACATTATGACACCTGGTATGAAGGAGTTGTCGATAACGGAACAAGCAACGCAGCCTGCCTGGAAACAGCAAGGATACTATCAGAGAATAGGGAAAAACTGCAAAGAAGCGTGAGGATCGCATGGTGGCCGGGCCATTCCAATGGGAGGTATATGGGCTCCACATGGTATTGTGATAATTTCTGGGACGAATTGTATGAGAATTGCATTGCACATATAAATGCCGATTGTATCGGCTCAAAAGATACGGATATTGTCGTGGCAAAGACCACGCAGCTGGAAGGACCGGATTTTATCAGGAATATAGTAAAGGATATCACAGGCAGTTATCCGGATGAATATGGCAGTATTGGCCGGGGTGCCGACCAATCCTTCTGGGGACCGGGGATACCCTATCATATCACGGCAAGGCATGAGGTCAGCAAGGGAAAAAGAAAATATGCTTGTGCAGGTTCCGGGGTAGTATGGTGGCATACTCAGGAAGATACTTATGATAAAGTGGATAAGGATATACTTGTAAAAGATACCAAGATATTTACAGTGATTGCATATGAACTGGCGGCATTAAAAGTGCTTCCGGTTGATTTTGGCAATTACTTTGACCATGTCCGCAGTATCCTGGAGAAAGCAGATAATAACTCGGATAAAGAATTTGATTTCAAGGATATTTATCAATGGCTCGACAAGCTGAAGCTTAAAACTGAAGAAGTATTTGAGCGCAGCAATTTGACAGTTGATACCCGAAACAAGCTTGTTAAACTGATAGGTGGGGAAATGAACAGGCTTATGCACTCATACTCAGGCAGATACGAACATGATTATGCTGTTTTCAGGAAACTTTTTCCTTATATCAGCACCGTAACCGGGATATACAAAGATAATGCTCCGGAAGATGAATATCTGTTTATAAAAACCGAGTTTATAAGGCAAAGGAACAGATTTGTAACGGATATAAAAAATGTTATACGGGAAATTGATATGATTCTTTATACCCGGAGTAATTAGCCCCTTCTTGATAAGAAATATCTACCGCAGTGCAATTGCGGTAGATATTTCCCGTCTAATTTTTTTAAAGGAGAAGACCAAATGAAGGATAAGATTTTTACTTATATAAACTCCATAAGCAGAGAAATATGTGATATGGCAGATTATATTTTCGATAATCCCGAAATAGGATTGGAAGAACATAAGGCAGCAGAGCTTTTGACCAATTATCTCAGTCAAAACGGTTTTAATGTGGAAAAAGGAGTAGGTGGTATAGATACTGCTTTTAGGGCTGTATTTGAAAACGGAAAGGGAGGGCCTTCAATAGGTCTGCTTTGTGAATATGACGCTTTGGAAAATATGGGACATGCATGTGGGCATCATATGCAGGGACCTTCTATAGCAGCAGCGGCAGTTGCACTAAAAAACGTAATTGCGGAATTGCCATATAAAATAGTTGTATATGGTACGCCGGCAGAAGAAGTTACCGGTGGTAAAATAGTAATGTTAAAAAACGGATGCTTCAAGGATATAGACATTGCATTGATGATGCATGCAGGTCCAACAACGACCACGGATATAAAATCCATGGCCTTGTCCAGCTTTATGGTAACTTTTAAGGGTAAGAGCGCCCATGCCGCACTTAAACCGGAGGATGGAAGAAGTGCGCTGGATGCAATGCTTTTAGCCTTTCATGGCATCGAATGCCTTAGAGAGCATGTAAAGGAAGATACAAGGATGCATTATACCATAACAAATGCAGGGGGACCTGACAACATAGTTCCCGGTATAGCCGCAGGCACTTTCACTTTGCGCTCATATAACAGAAAATATTTGGATACCGTAGTGGAAAGATTCAGGGATATTATTAAGGGAGCGGCACTGATGACAGGAACAACTTATGATATTCTTGAGGATAATGCATTTGACAGTAAAGTACCTGTAATCCGCTTAAATGATGTACTCATGGAGAATGCAAAGCTGGTTAATGCCCCGACGATAAGGCCGCCGAGGGAAAAGACAGGCTCTACGGACTTCGGAAATTTGATGTATCTAATACCAGGTTCGTGTATTAGAGTTGCTTTTGTAGAAGAAAATACATCCGCTCATTCCCAGGAGTATCTTGATGCGGGGAAAAGCGAACGGGCGCATAATGCAGCGGTTATGGCAGCTAAAATAGTAGCGGGATCCAGTTATGATATTATATCCAACAGTGAGCTTTTGGTGGGTATAAAGGAAGAATTTGAGAGGAATAAGGCTGCCATGTAATAATAAAGCTGCTGTGATTTATAAGAATCACAGCAGCTTTATTAATTTACACTACTGGCAGGCCAAGTAGAACAGGCCGTTATAAATAAGTAGGAAATTCAGGCTGTCTGCTCTTGGGCCATAACCTATATTGCCCATTTCCGGATGTGGCGAGTATAGCAGGAGCTTATGCCCATGATATTCTCCTTCCGCGAAAGCACATTTGCTGCGCATAAGTTTATCAAAGAGCTCCGGAGTAAGACTGTTGTACCAGTTTTTAACTGCCTGGGCTGCCATAGTATTATCAAGCATATCCCAGTGAGGCTTCAGTGGATCTTTGCCACTGGCCAGCAGGCTCTCAAAATGAGCCAAAGGTTTGACATTATTGCCTGTAATGGTAATTGAGGGACCTTCCCAGTAAACCAAATTCATGGTGCTGGAGCTGCCTAAAGCCACAGAAGAGAAAATAGGGTGTTGGTCGTTATCGATACGGCAGCGTACAAAACCACTGCCGCTGCGCCAATAATCCAAATCCTCATTATCTGTAGCATCTACGATATTCAACCAGTACGGGTTCTTTTTATTATAGGAAGTCAAAGGCAAGTAAGCACCACCGCAAATTCCCAGATAATGACCATGATTGGCAACAAAAGAGCGAATCTGATCATAACCCCTATCACCCAAACCGGCATAATAGCATTCACCTGCGTCGGGGCTGCCAGGAACTAAAAGTATATTAAAATTTGTCAGCTTGCCTTCGCGAATGTCCTTGTCGCTGATATAGCTGTGGGTGAAGCCGCCCATATCCAACACTTCGACCAATGGATCGGAAAACTCCCTGCCAGCGCCCCGGCCGTCATAAACAGCTATATTAAGAGACTTTACTGTATATGAAGTGTTCGGTATAGCATCGAGAACTTCATAAATTATGCCGTTGTTTTCCAGGATACTGCGAGCTTCCGTGCTGTTATCCATGGAGAAACCGCATTGATAATAGTGACCTTCCGGCCAAAGCGGTGTACTTGGCAAACGCAGACCATTTACATGCCAAGCCAGGGATATTTCTTTACTCAGCAACTTGTTCAAGGTGTTATAGGTATCGCTTATACTCTTTTGAAAAGAAAGTAAACCAACTCTATCGGTCGGAATAAATATTTTAGGCACTTAGTTTGCTCCTTTCTGCTTTAGCTTGGCAATAAAACTTTCATAAACGGCTATAGTTTCTTTATCAGCACCACCGGAGAGCTTAGTTCCTAACCAGAGGGCTAAACAACTTGCGGTAAAACCGGGGATCAGCTCATAGAGATAAGCAGACATACCGCTGTAGTACCAGACGATGACAGTTACCAAACCAACGATAATGCTTGCAATAGCGCCAGTTTTGTTGATATTTTTGCTGTATAGGCTGAATATAACCAAGGGTCCGAAGGAGGAGCCCAAGCCGGCCGCAGCCAATAAAGCAACTGCAAAGACCAGATCAGATTTAAGGGACATCAGGAAAGCCAGTAAGGAGATAACAACGACTGCGATTCTTTCCAGATTGACAACTTTTTTATCGTCTACTCCCTTGGCATATTTTTTAATAATATTAGCTCCAAAAGCGGCTGCAGCTACTATAACATAAGCACTGACCGATGACAAAATGGCTGCCATTACTGCCGCAGCAAACAAGCCGAGGAAATATGGAGGGAAATAACTGCTTCCCATAGCGAAGAAAACCTGTTCGGGGTCGGCTATGTTCGGGAAGGTATAAGCGCCAACCATGCCAATAAGAACCGCACCAAAGGTAGAAATGCTGACCCAAGTGGTAGCGATAAAGGTGGAATCCTTAATCTCGCTGGGATGCTTGATGGCCATGAAACAGGTCGATACATGCACCATACCGAAATAGCATAAACCTACGCCCAGGCCGCCGAGGATAATTGATAAAGCAGGGAAAAACTGGGTTTCACCATTAAGGAACTGGAAGAATCCAGGTGCCTGGTTATAAAGACCCGCAATAACCGGACCTAAACCACCAATTTTAATTATAACTGCAATAGGTACAAAGAGTAAAGTAAAGAACATTAGAGTACCCTGGAAGAGATTGCTCCAGCTGACTGCCATATAGCCGCCCAGGAAAGTATAAAGTACAACAATAACCAAGCCGACAACGATGCCAATGTTATAATCAAGACCAAAGGTTGCATTGAGCAGCTTGCCGCTGCCGATTATTTCTGCTGATGAATTGATGATCATGAAGACAATGATTGCAATACCGGCGCACAAGGAAACCAAACCAGTCTTGTCGTTGACACGTTTTTCAAAGTATTCGGTGATAGAAAAGACATTATAGGTTTCTGTAGCTACACGCAAACGGTTTGCAATCAGCATCCAGTTGAGCATGGTACCGAAAATAAGCCCAATAATGATCCAGATAGAAGCAAAGCCTGCTGAATAAGCCGCACCCGGGAGCCCCATTAGTAGCCATCCGCTCATATCGGAGGACTCGGCAGAAATAGCAGTGACCCATTTGTTATTGGAACGACCGGCTAAAGTATAATCGGAATAAGATTTAGCCCTTAGATAAGTAATGACACCTATAGCAACCAAAATCAAAAGATATGACACGAATATAATTGTACTTACTACCATAAAATCACCCCCTAAAAATTTGCTTTCTTGTAGAACAAGTAAGAAATAAGGATACTGCTCCAAAGCGGAGTAAAGAAAATAAACCAGGCTCCACCTGAAACCATTATATAGACCTCCTTTCTTGATGATTATATTAATGCCTGATATAAATGTGCATAGTTGTCTCAAATTAGAAATTGCTTATTATCCTTATCAACCTTAACAGGAAATCACAAATAATTATTGAGGTTTATTTATACAATTTATATAATTAATGTATTCTGTTATATATCTGTCCTAATTTTCATCATAACCATAATATCAGGTAAAGCTAGATATACTACAATAGGTATTTGTGATTGAAAATATAACATTACGAAACTCCGGTTATTTTTTATACAATAACGCGATTAAAATACAAACATCTATAGTTAGGTATAGAAGTTATTAAATAGGGGGGTTCGGCATGAAAATAGGTGAGTTTAGTCAACATTTCAATCTTTCATCGGAAACGGTTCGGTACTATATAAATAAAGGCCTTTTGGTACCTGTTACTAAAAATGACCGTTATGATTTCTGCGACCGGGATATAGAAGATATGAAATTATTGCAGAAACTCAAATCCTTTCGATTTTCCATCACTGATATCCACAAAATACTTTCCCTGAAAAGATTGAGTAATCTGGACAGCCCAGAAGAGTTGAACGATTATATCAATATACTTAAAGCACAAAAAAAAGTGATGCTGAACGAAAGAGCACGCCTGAATAAAGTGATAGATGGCCTGCAGCAAGAAATATCTACAGCCTCGGGCAAGCATACCGGTGCAATCCAGCGCAAAAGCGGTGTGCCTCTGGCATTTTTGCCATATCTGGCTTGCCCGTACTGCCAAGGCAATTTGAGCATCAACAATTGCAATATTGAAAGGGACCAAATCATCTCCGGGGGGTTAAGCTGCGCCTGTGGATTTAATGCAACAATACAAAACGGGATATTGATAGGGCAGCCCGGTAAGATAAGCATATACGACAGTCCGGATGTTGAACGCAACTGCTATAGGATGATGAGCCCTTCGCTGATTACCCTGGTGCAAAAGGCATACAACTGGATGCTGGAGTGTCTGAATAGATGTGATACCAAAGGGAAGCTTATCCTGGAGGACTTTGTCAACAATTATTGCTTCTGTCATTCCAACTTTGAAGCTATGGATAAAGACGCCTATTATATCATTACCGATAAATATCCCGAAATTGTTGCAGTATACAAGAACCTGATCGACAAGCTTAATTTGGATCTCCAGGTTCTTTATATTGCAGCAGGAAGTCATCTTTTGCCGTTAAAAAACAAATGTGTGGACATATATATAGATTTTGATGCCTCAAATGAATATGCCATCTTTCATAACGGTTATGCAGCTGATGCATTGACCCGTTATTTCCATCAGGATACATATGCTCTCGGTGCATTTTTCTCGCTAAAGCCCGGAGGCCCATCGGTCCAGGAACTGCATCGGCAGTATCCCGAGACATGGGAAAAGTGCTTTGATATAGCATACTTCAGAAAATATATGCAGGAAATGTGGCAGAGTACTCTTGATTATGACAATATCGGCTATGTTACGGATTCCGGCGGCGACTTATCGTTTTCTTATCATATCCCGGGGGAAAAGCTGGGGTTAAACACTTATTTCATGCATGGCTTTAAAGGTCCTGTCAAAAAAATGATTTGATTAAGTTCCTTTTTTGTGGCAATTTCGTTGTGTATTATCTCATATCCTTTTTTAGGTCAGATGATGGTATCATACTATCTTTCAAAAAACTGAATTGGACGAGCTTTGCGCTGGGTGCGGCCATTTTCGGTATTGAGGTGGGCTTTCTGCTGGCTTATAGGGCAGGCTGGGATGTAAGTCTGGCGAATATCATATCTGCCGTATTGGTCACTTTAGTATTGATAGTGTTCGGTATTACCTTATATCATGAAAAGCTTACCGTGGCAAACTGTATAGGAGTGCTGCTGTGTATCATAGGCATTGTACTTATAAAAATAAAGCCGTAAGCTACAATCTTAATCTCCAAACGCTATGTTTGGAGATTATTGTTTTTGTTTTGTAACTTTGCTGTAATTGCTATCACAAGGGAAAACATGGTAAAATACAGGTAGCCGTACTGGAAACAGTATGGACAACTAGGCCAAGGGGGTGAAATTAATGAAGATGTCTTTCTGTGAGAAGGCAAAGAGTATCATAGTCAAGGAGGTTTTCATTAGTGGATTACAAGAATGGGAAGGAGATTTTCCCATCTGAGCTGCTTGAACAACTGCAAAAATACGTTCAAGGTAATCTGGTTTATATCCCTAAAAAGGAAGAAAACAGGACCGGCTGGGGAGAAAACAATGGCGCCAAAGCGGTTATAAAAAACAGAAATTATGAGATATGCGAAGCTCATAGGAATGGTGTAAAAATATCAGAGCTGGCATCAATATTCTGTTTGTCTGAAGACAGTATCAGGAAAATACTGCGCACAGCTACGAAATAGCCCAGGAAAGAATTTTTATAATCATCATTTCCCTGTTAAAGTAAACCGTTATATGCGATAATAAACTCACGACCGGTTAGTATATATGAAAGGGGCTGATCTACAAAAATGTGCGATAAGGTGATTTATTACTAATAAGCTATTGGGAGGTATTGAAAATACCTCCCAATATTATTTTTTTTGATTAAGCTAAAATATTAATATCAATTAATTGACTTATGCAATTGCCTTATTCAGGTCTTCCATAAGCTTGTCTACATCAATGCCATGTGCAAGGGCACCTTGTTCTATATTTTCAAATCTTGCGGCCATGCATCCGAAACAATGCATACCGTGCTTTATGAAGACTTCTATAGTTTCCTGGTATTTTTCCACAACTTCTGTAATGGACATGTCTCTTGTTATCATATAGTTCACCTCCTTAGACTATTGGGCTTTTTAAAATGCTTACATAAAGTAAACAACTAACTTTATATTAGTATAATACTATAACATATTTACTTCCGTCAAATAAGTGTAGTACAATATTTCTGAGGTGAATGTAAAATGACTGAATTTCATTTATGACCGAAATTTGAATGTGCATTTGCACTGCTTGGAAAGAGATGGAACGGATTGATAATAAAGGTTCTCTTGGACGGACCTAAGCGGTTTTCGGATATATCCGGTATGATTCCACAGTTAAGTGACAGAGTACTTGTAGAAAGGTTTAAGGAGCTGGAGGCTGAAGGCATTATTAAAAGAAATGTCTATCCGGAAATTCCGGTTAGAATTGAATACCAACTCACCAATAAAGGGATTGCCTTAAAGAGTGTTATGGATGAAGTGCAGAAATGGGCAGAAGCATGGATTAGTAAAGCATGATGTGAAGTTATGCGGTGGAAAGACGCATCAATAAGCATTCTGTTAGGAATGTTTATTTTTTATACCCAAAAAGATTATATCATATTTTATTATTGTATCGATACAATTTGAGTTAATTATACCGGAATTGTGTTTTTTTGTTTAAAGCCGCTTTTTCACAGTATGCATTTGAGTTTATAATTTGAGTAATTATCATAGGTATTGCGCAATGCATATGAAAAAAATGTGGTAACGAAGGGAATATAAGATGAACAGAGGATATTCGGAAAGAGTAAATTTTAGAACGCAGGACCTTGTAATAAGTTCTCTGCTTGTAGCACTGGTATTCATTTCTACAAGGTCCATCAATATCCGGCTTCCCATTTCTGTAAACGGTGGTTTGATACACCTTGGAACTGCAATGCTCTTTATAGCCGCTATTGTTTTTGGGAAGAATAAAGGTGCAATAGCAGGAGCCTTCGGCATGGGCATTTTTGACATATTGTCCGGCTGGGCGGCATGGGCACCGTTTACATTTATAATCAGGGCAGTCATGGGATATATAGTCGGGACTTTTGCATACATGGGTAAAAGGAATGGAGGCAGTTTCATTTTTAACTTTCTGGGAATTTTATTGAGTAGTTTGTGGATGATAGCCGGCTACTACATAGCTGAGGTGATAATGTACGGAAACTTGCTGGCGCCTGTGACTTCGATACCGGGCAACGTGGTTCAGATTGTTGTCGGGGCAGTTATTGCGCTTCCGATTTCTACAGCACTTAAGAAAACCAAAATGTTTTAGCAATTGGAGGGTATGTTTATGAGAAACCCAATGATAATGACACCGGGGCCGACATATGTGCATGAGGATGTAAGGAGATCCTTGTCCCGGGAGATAACAAATCCGGATTTGGATCCGGAATTTTTTGAACAATATAAAGAAACCTGCACCAAGCTTAAAAAGCTTATGAAAACTGAGAATGATGTACTCATATTCTGCGGAGAAGGTATATTGGGGCTGGAAGCGGCATGTGCCTCGCTCATTGAGCCGGGAGACAGGGTCTTATGCATTGAAAACGGTATATTCGGCAAAGGCTTTGGTGGCTTCCAGAAGATGTACGGAGCAGAAGTGGTGTATTTCCAGTCGGATTACAGGAGAGGCATAGATGTGGAGGCTTTAAGGGGCTTCCTGGAGAAGGATCATGACTTTAAGCTTGCAACTGCTGTGCATTGTGAAACTCCCTCTGGGATTACAAATCCGATTGATAAAGTATGCCCTCTTCTCAAGGAGTATGGTATACTGACCGTGGTAGATGCTGTATCATCCCTGGGAGGAGAAGAGCTTGAAACGGACAAATGGGGAATAGATATGGTGCTGTGCGGATCGCAGAAATGTCTCTCTGCGCCTCCCGGGCTTTCATTCTTCAGCATCAGCAGTGCAGCCTGGAGCGCAATGCTCAATAGAAAAACACCTATAGCCGGGTTTTATGTGAATATCGCCAACTGGAGAAACTGGTATGAGGAAAAGTGGTTCCCATATACTCAGCCTATAAGCGATATAATGGCACTGGACAGGGCTGTAGAAAGATTGCTGGAGGATGAAGAGCGGCTTACCAGGCATAGTGCCAACGCTGAATCGGTGAGAAAAAGCATAAACTCTGCAGGTTTGGAGCTATATCCGCTGGATGGGTTTTCAAATACGGTTACAACTATAAAAGTTCCTGAAGGAATTTCTTTTAAGAAAATTTTTGATGAAATGCTTAAGAAGCACAATATACTAATTGCAGGAGCTTTTGACTTTTTGAAAGATAAAGTGATAAGAATAGGACATATGGGTGAAAATTGCCGTGAGGAAAGAATATATATTACTTTAAAAGCTTTGGATTCAGTTTTGCGGGATAATGGGGTAAAATTGAACGATAGTCTGCATAAACAATTTGTCAAACTCAAAGGCTAAAATCGAAAACTTGATTAATACAGCTCATAAGGCAGCATATTACTTAAGTGCCTGAAAAGCCAAGGGGGATATTGTATTGACAACAAAACTTGTAAAGTGATAATATATCAAAGTGAACCCAATATTTTTGTTTGGGAATGATGTAATTCAATATGAAAGAATTTTTTATGCGCAAAGCTTTGGAAGAAGCCCAAAAGGCTTTTGACAAGGATGAAGTCCCTGTTGGAGCGGTTATAGTAAAAAACGGCAAAATAATAGCAGCGGGGCATAACTGCAGGGAGTCGGAGAAGGATACAACGGCTCATGCAGAAATGGCGGCTATCAGAAATGCCTGCGAAGCACTTGGAGGCTGGCGGCTTATAGACTGCGAGATGTATGTGACGCTGGAGCCATGTGCCATGTGCAGCGGGGCGATACTGCAAGCCAGGATTGAGCGGCTCTATATCGGGACTATGGATCCCAAAGGAGGCGCGGCAGGCTCTATACTTGACCTGTTCGAGGATTACCACTTCAATCATAAGACAGAAGTGGAAAAGGGCGTCCTGGAAGACGAATGCAGTCAAATATTGAAAGATTTTTTCAGAAGAAAACGATAACACGGAGAGATGTCCGAGTGGTCGAAGGTCCATGACTCGAAATCATGCAGGGTGTCAAAGCCCTCGAGGGTTCGAATCCCTCTCTCTCCGCCAGAAAGAAAAGTAACTGCTGAATAAGCAGTTTTATTTTTTTGCGGCCAAGAGAAGGCAATGAGAACCCTCAAAAATGGCCATTGATTATGGAAGGATTAGTAGTTTAGGTTATTTACATAGAATCAAATTCTACGAATAAAGTGCGGCTGCCGGCCTTCCGGCTTCGAATCCCTCTATCTCCTCCATAAGTATTTACAGTGGTTTTACATAGAGGACTCCATTGAAATAGTACACTTGATTTTTTAATGAAACATGTTAAATATTAACATATAATGGTAATAGACAGGGGGGTATAGTAAATGGAAAAGATTGAAAACTTATACAAACCGGAATTTAATATACTGGCTGATGCTTATTTAGGAAGCAAACCTTTACTCTTGTCTAAACTTAATTTTTTAGCTAGTATAGCACAAAAAGAACAATGGGATTATCGTGGAAATTCAGAAAAGCAGATATTATATAATTATATTTGCTATACATATGATAGAATAAAGCAAGAAAATAAAATAAGTATATCTGCTGATGGAAAAAGTATGTGTTTTAATACAGGTCTATTGACTGAAAATGGCGCTGATATCTATGCTTATTTTGTAAAAAATACAAATGAACATGCTAAAGATAATCAAGAGTGGTTTTTATACGGCTTTAAGCAAAGAACGGATTCCGAGATGCGTAATTTTAAAAATTACCCAGACATAGCGGATTATTTTACAGTGCCTGCAGATTTTATTTTTGATAAAAAGCTTAGTATTAATATTGATTATGATCACATTATTGATGATAACTATGATAGATTTGTTGAAATTGGATTAATAGATAAATATATGATTTCTGCTTTGCTAGAAAATGCTGTTAAAAAAATAATAGAAAAAGTAAAGAGGAATTATAAATTAGCAATTCCACAATATTATACAGATAAACAAACTGGCATTTCTAAGATACAATTACTTTTACCTCTTTTTCTGCAAAGTAAAGACATTGCAGATCTAGCTTTGGTGGTTGACAAAGGTGAATATGCATATATTGGAAAGACCATTTTAACTTTGGAATGGGCTTATGTAAATTCACGTAGAATTGTAAGACCGGATGTTGATTGGTTGAAAATTTAAATCATGTTGACATATCTTATAAAAATGGATATACTACTATTACATACTACAAAACAACTATTTTTAATATATTTAAAGAGTATTTTGAACAAGCATTTAGATTTATAAAGTATTATTAAACTAATAAGATTTAAGGACTGCTATTTAGCAGTCCTTATTATTTTATATAATAAGTTTATTAGGAGTAAACTATTTCCAAGTCCTTTTCTATTTTATGTTTACGATTTCGGGTTTAATTTATTTATCAATAGCCTTTTTTATAAGAATAGAGGTTCTGAACCCAATATTGTATCCCTTAAAGAGCGGAAACCTCTTGGTTTTCACTGAAAAAGCTTCTTATGCTTGAGATATGGGATATTATTTTCCTCGCTACCTCAGGCCGGTTCATCGTATAAAGATGGATACCGTCCACGCCTGAGGAAAGAAGGTCTACTATCTGTTCTGTCGCATAGGCTATGCCTGCTTCCTTCAAAGCTTCGGGATTATTTTCATACCTGTCCAGCATTCGGCGGAATTTAACAGGCAGTGTAGCACCGCACAGGCTTGTAATACGCTCAATCTGTTTCTTGTTTATTACGGGCATTATACCTGCGGAGACTGGAAGTGAAATTCCGACCAGCTGAAGCTTTTCCATGAAAGAGTAGAAAAGATTGTTGTCAAAGAAAAGCTGGGTTATTAAAAAATCAGCTCCACAATCTACTTTTTGCTTAAGGTTTTTCAGGTCTGCAATGCTGTCCCGGCATTCAATATGGCCTTCGGGGTAGCAGGCTGCACCGATGCAGAAGCTGTCGGTCTCCTTTATGTGGTTTATCAGATCCCTGGCAAACCTGTATTGCATGTCTGAAGGGTTCAGGCTTTGCCCATTCGGAAAATCCCCTCGCAGAGCCAGAATATTTTCTATATTGCTCTTTTTTAGCTGCTCAAGTATTGACTCAATATCATTTCTTGTAGAGCCTATGCATGTAAGGTGAGCAAGGGCTTCGATCTTATATTTGTTCTTTATTATATCGGCGATATTTACGGTGTGAGATTTGCTGCTGCCGCCGGCACCATAGGTTACGCTTATGAAGTCGGGCTTGAGATCGGACAGGGCATCTATGGTGTTCAATACAGTATCTATTGAAGCTTCCGGTTTTGGCGGAAATATTTCAAGGGATACAACAGGTTTGTTTTTATAAAGCTCTTTTATTTTCATAACCATTCTCCTTATATAGGTATAATATTAAAAGCTGCTTCCAGATAGGAAAGCAGCTTACATATGACTAATAATATACCATGTATCTTGCGTCAATGCTATTCTTATCTTCCAGAAATAATTCTGCTGGAATTGACACCGCTGCATTCAAATGGGAATGTCGGTTGTCGGGTTTCATCGGGCCAGTCCCTCCGCCGCTCTGGATAAGTATATATTCAGTTTTTGTGCTTATTGCAAATTGTATTTTATTTTTTAAAATTTGTCAATATAAAACTAGAAAATTATCACGGCAAAAGCATGAATACATTTCCTACCAAAACTCTTATAGTAGAGTTTTAAAAAAATGCTATTGCAGCATTAATATTTGGCAGGTTCTATTTCTGTAAGAAATGCATTCCGGTATTAC
>JBLNDG010000104.1:0-6274 GCA_050261415.1 Caulobacteraceae bacterium
CTTATCATACTACCTTGCTGCTATATTCATGTTTATTTGAAGCTGACTCTGGCAGTTAAAAACTGCTTTATTTTTTTGCCAAAAAAGGTTATAGTATTAAGTAGCGAATATATGTTTGGGGTGCTGCGGTTTTGATAATATTAGGCGTTGACCCAGGAATTGCGATACTGGGGTATGGACTAGTCGGGTATGAAGCAAATAAATTCACGGTAATAGATTACGGGGCAATAACGACAGAAGCGGGAACTCCCATGTCAAGAAGGCTTACCTTAATATATGACGATCTTATAAATCTTATAGTAAAGTATAAACCGGATGTCTTTGCAGTGGAAGAGCTTTTTTTCAACAAGAATATTAAAACAGCCCTCACGGTTGGACATGCCAGGGGAGTTGCAGTACTTGCGGCATCCAAGAGTGGGGTACCGGTTTACGAATACACTCCGCTTCAGGTAAAGCAGGCAGTCGTTGGATATGGAAGAGCAGAAAAAAAGCAGATACAGCAAATGGTAAAGATTCTGCTAAACCTGAGGGAAATACCTAAACCTGACGATGTCGCCGATGCTTTGGCGGTTGCATTATGTCACGGAAATTCATCCAATTTCTCGGAATTATTCAAGTTGTAAAGGTGGTATTAGAATGTATGAATACGTAAGCGGCATACTGGATTTTGTGGGAGATGACTATATCGTTATAGATGTGTCAGGGCTTGGCTACAAAATATTCACTTCTCAGAACACAATAAAGGCTTTTAACTTAGGGGAGAAGGCCAAAGCTTATACTCACCTGGTTGTAAAGGAAGACGACCTTATACTTTATGGCTTTTCCAGCAGGGAAGAGCTAAGAATGTTCAAACAGCTCATTTCTGTTTCAGGAGTAGGTCCAAAAGCCGGAGCCTCCCTTCTCAATCAATATAAAGCAAATGAAATAGCCCTTGCAATTATAAGCAAGGATTCAGGAAAGCTCACAAAAGCTGCCGGTATTGGAAAGAAAATTGCGGAGAGAATAATACTTGAACTGAAAGACAAGATAGATACCGAAAGTGCAATCAGCAGCAATGAAATTTTCGAAGGCAGTGACGAAATATCCCAGGTAATTGAAGCTTTGGTTTCTTTGGGTTATAATTACACTATGGCCTCAAGTGCAGTAATGAAGCTGAAAGATACCAAAAAACCTGTTGATGCCCTTATAAAAGAAGCGCTGAAGCAGCTAGCAACGATGTAAAAAGTGAGGATTTACAATGGAAGACAGATTAATTACCCCTAAAATATTAGGTGAAGACTATGAAGTTGATACAAACCTTAGGCCTAAAACCCTGGATGAATATATCGGACAATCTGCAGCAAAGGAGAAGATCAGCATATTCATACAGGCCGCCAACAAGAGAAAGGAAGCATTGGACCATGTTCTCCTGTACGGGCCTCCGGGTCTTGGGAAAACTACCCTTGCCAACATTATTTCCAATGAGCTTGGAGTAAGTATAAGAATTACTTCAGGTCCGGCAATAGAAAAACCCGGAGATTTGGCCGCCATTCTTACAAATCTAAATAACAACGATGTATTGTTTATCGATGAAATACACAGGCTCAACAGAAGTGTCGAGGAGATTTTATATCCAGCTATGGAAGATTTTGCATTGGATATTATTATAGGGAAAGGGCCCAGTGCAAGATCCATAAGGCTTGACCTGCCGAAATTCACAATGATTGGCGCGACAACAAGGGCGGGAATGCTTACATCACCTTTGAGAGATAGGTTCGGGGTAATATGCAGGCTTGATTATTATACAACCGAGGAACTATACGAGATAATTATAAGATCTGCCAAAATACTTAAGATTGAGATAGAGGAAGAAGGCGCCCTGGAATTGGCGAGAAGGTCAAGGGGAACACCAAGGGTTGCCAACAGATTGCTGAAAAGGGTAAGAGATTACGCCCAGATTAAGGCTGAAGGAGTAATAGACAAAAAGACTGCTGATAGTGCATTGAAGCTCCTCGAAATTGATAATATGGGACTGGATGAAATCGATAAAAAGTTAATGCTTACAATTATCAATAAATTTGATGGAGGGCCTGTAGGTCTCGATACTCTTGCAGCTTCCATCGGAGAAGACAGCGGTACTATTGAAGACGTTTACGAGCCATACCTGCTGCAAATAGGGTTCATCAACAGGACGCCCAGGGGCAGGATAGCTACCAATACGGCATATAAACATTTTGGAATTAGCAGGGAGTAACCCGGGGAGGATAATATGAAAACTTTGCTTCACATGTGCTGCGGACCATGTGCTGTTTATCCTTTTGATGTACTTTCAAAAGAGCATGATATTACAGGTTTATTTTATAATCCAAACATACATCCTTATACGGAATATAAGAAAAGGATGGATACGGCTCAGGAATTTTCTGATAAAGCAGGTTTTAGATTGATTGTACTGGATGAATACAAGCTTGATGAGTTTTTAAGGAATGCCGCATTCCGCGAAAGCCAGCGCTGTATGATGTGCTATGCAGATCGGCTTGAACGGGCGGCTTCTGTTGCAAAAAAAGGGAATTTTGATTGTTTTACCACAACTTTATTGGTTAGCCCATTTCAAAAGCATGATCTTATAAGGAGAATCGGTGAAGAAGCCGGTGAGAAGTATGGAGTCAAATTCCTGTACAAGGATTTTCGCGAAGGCTTCAAAGAAGGAGTGGTAAAATCCAAAGAGCTTGGACTTTACCGTCAGCCATACTGCGGCTGTATATACAGCGAAAGGGACAGGTATTTGCCTAGAAGGAAGGATGCCAAGAAATGAATATTGAGGATATAGCAAAAACAATGATTGCAGTGGGGTTGGGCATTGCATTTCTGGGTTTGATTTTTTATATTGGAGCAAAGGCCGGAATAGGCAGGTTGCCAGGAGATATTTATATAAGAAAAGGAAATTTTACTTTTTATTTCCCTATTGTTACCTGTATTTTACTAAGCATTATATTGACATTTGTATTCAGGTTTATTCGAAAATAACTATGCGGATATAATCTTTGAAGGGAGTTGTACCAATGAAAGCAAAAAAAACAGCACTCGCCTACATATTAATATTCATAACAGCCTTTGCGTCCCTTTCAATGAACTCCGGAACAGTTTCTGCCGATGTTTCCGTGCCTGAAATAATAAAGATCGGTTTAAGCTATGCCGGAACAGCAGATAATATGTTCACGCTGTCCAGTGAAACGGGCATGAGCATAGCGGTTAATGAGGCGAATACCTACAAGGATTTGTTTAAAATAAGCAGCTCTAGCGGAATTAAGATCAGGAAAGATATTTACTATAATATTATAAGCGGGAAAGAAAAAGAGATAGCTTATGTTAGGGCGGCCAGATATGACGGTGAAGTAATAGGCCCCTACCATATACAAATTGGAGACACTTATGCAGATATAAATTCTGCAAAACAGATTGCAGATCAAGTGTCTTCGGTTGCCCCTTCGGTATTCATCGCCTACGATGGGGGATGGAGGGTATGGTCGCAGCTTTATTTGGAAGAAACCGAGTGTCTCAACCAGATAGAGGTTATGAAGAATGAACTTGGTGATTTAAAATATTCTGTGGTATACCCGGACAAAAAAAGAATACAGATATTGGACCAGGCTACGGGACAGCTTTTGTACATAATTAACAGTGAAAATAAGATAAAGATAACGCCTGAAGAGATTCAGGGGAAAACAAGCGCTCTTCAATATAAAGGTAAAAGGTACCGTGGGAGTATTACTTTACAAAGCCAGAAAGAAAGTGATGTAACAGTTGTGAATGAACTTCCGCTCCAGGAATACCTGTACGGTGTAGTTCCCTCGGAAATGCCTGCGTCATGGCATATGGAGGCACTCAAGGCACAAGCTGTTGCGGCGCGAAACTATACACTGGTAACAATGGGAAGGCATAGTGCCAACGGTTTTGACCTCTGTGCCACAGAACACTGTCAGGCATACAATGGAATGGCTCAAGAAAACAGCCGTTCAAACGAAGCGGTAGATGCAACAAAAGGAAAAGTACTTATATATGATGGCAAGTTGGCCGCTACATATTTTCACTCGAGCAGCGGCGGTCATACTGAAAACATCGAAAATGTATGGGGATCGTCTCTGCCTTATATACGAGGTGTTGATGATAAATACGGGCTTGGAAGTCCGAATGATAATTGGACGCTGCAAATTGACAGGAAGAGCATAAAGGATAAGCTTGCACAGGCGAAGATAGATCTTGGAGATATTCTGGATATAAAACCTTTGGAAATAAGCGAATTTGGAAGGGTTACAAAGGTTGAATTCATAGGAGCAAAGGATAATATAACCTTTGAAAAGGAAAAGCTGAGAAGCATATTGGGTACCAGATCCCTTAAGAGTATATGGTACAAGCTGAAGACTGATGCAGACATATATATAACAAATTCTCTGTCAGCCCCGGCAGCCCTTGGCAGGACATCGGGAATGTCCGTGATAACAGCTGCCGGCACCTCAAAGGTGAGCAGCCCTGCAAATAAAGTATTTGTAAAGGGTATGACCAATACGGCAAGCTACAATATTAATCCCAATATGTACACCTTTGAGGGCAAAGGCTTCGGACATGGGCTTGGGATGAGCCAGTACGGAGCCAAAGGTATGGCAGAAGCAGGTTATAACTATATAAAAATACTGGAATACTATTATCAGGGTGCAAAAGTACAATAGAAAGAGGACATAAGATGGAGCTTAAGGATTTTTACTATGATTTACCTGAAGAGCTGATAGCTCAGGAACCTATAAAAGACAGAGATATGTCGAGACTTTTGGTGCTTGATCCAAAGACCGGAAGAATAGAGCACAAAATTTTCAGGGATATACTGGATTATCTGCATAAAGGCGATTGTCTGGTGCTAAACAACACAAGGGTTATACCGGCAAGACTCTTCGGAGTGAAGAAGGATAGCGGAGGAAACATAGAATTTCTTTTGCTGTCCCGGAGAGAGAAGGATGTCTGGGAAGTAATGCTCAGGCCCGGCAAAAAAGCAAAAGTAGGTGCCAGATTTATATTCGGGAATGGGGAGCTTGAAGCCGAAATACTTGATATAGTAGAAGGCGGAAATAGGCTGGCAAGGTTTTTTTATAATGGGATATTCGAAGAAGTACTGGATAAACTGGGAAATATACCACTGCCTCCTTATATTAAAAAGCGCCTGGATGATCCCGAACGTTATCAAACAGTATATTCAAAGTATGAGGGATCAGCTGCTGCACCAACGGCAGGCCTGCATTTCACAAAGGAGCTTTTAGGCAGAGTTTCCGACGCAGGTATTGACATTGCTTGTGTAACACTTCACGTCGGTCTTGGAACCTTCAGACCCGTGAAGGTAAACAATATTGAAGAACATAAAATGCATTCCGAATATTATGAACTTGATTCTGAAAATGCAGAAATCATAAACAACGCTAAAAAAAGAGGCGGAAGGATAATCTGCGTCGGAACTACTTCGACCCGTACTATTGAATCGATAATGCAGAAAAGAGGAGAGCTGGAACCGGACAGCGGTTGGACCGACATTTTCATATATCCGGGCTACAAGTTTCTTATCACCGACAGCCTGATAACAAATTTTCATCTGCCGGAGTCTACATTATTAATGCTTGTTAGTGCCCTGGCAGGCCGGGAAAATATTATGAAGGCATATGATGAGGCTGTAAAAAACAAATATAGATTTTTCAGCTTTGGAGATGCAATGTTTATTATTTAATATTTATAAGGGGGTTTGCATATGTGGTTTGGCCAATTGAAGACCAGACTGAGAAAAATGACAGTATATCTTGAACTTGTTCTGGCAGTATTTATTACAGTAGGAATAATTATAGGCATGATTGATTTGTTCAAATATATCTACATGATATATACAACGAATGCAATAGAAACCTATGATGTATTCCAAAGGTTTTTGGGCCATGTGCTTTTACTGGTAGTGGGTGTTGAGCTTGTAGCTATGCTTATTATGCATACACCCGGAAGCGTGCTGGAGGTTCTGCTTTATGCAGTCGCCAGAAACATGCTTATAGGCAGCAAGGAAATGACGGATTTCATATTGGGCGTTGTATCTATTGCTGCTATATTTGCAATCAGAAGGTTTTTATTTATTAACACCATATCGGAAAATGAAGGCGTAATCAATGCTTTCTCGGCAGAAACCTCAATAAAACAAATTAACGAAGCCACAGGGGTCCATATACCGTATGATTTGGCAGATAACGTAGGCAGCTTGGTTGCCTATCTG
>JBLNDG010000105.1:0-12608 GCA_050261415.1 Caulobacteraceae bacterium
GTTCTTGTTACCTGTTAGCCGTGAAGACAAGCTTCACGGATTTCGACTCCTTTAAGGTAACTTTTTGCTGCAGTTGTACTTACTGGCCGGTCATGCAAAAAGTCTGGTCGCTGCCAGGTAAACAAAAAGAACAACAGTTAAAGCTGTTGTTCTTTTTTTACTTGGCACATTAAGCTGAAGCTTAATGACTGCGACGTATTTAAGGAATGTTTTCTGCGCAGCGTACTTATTTTGGTTGCTCATGCAGAAAACTTGGTCGCTGCCAGGTAACACTTTTTTCGCCATTATTGTATATTTTTCTTTGTTCTATTCTATGTTAAAATGTTTTGTGGTAGAATTTATATAGATATTTAGCTGATTTAATCGAATAATAATTCTAGCAGCTTTTATTTCATTGCAAAAGAGGGTGCAAGCAAATGACTTCATGGCTTACTCATCTAAGAATTGCTGAAAAGGTAAAACAAAAAATTAATGAGATAGATTATCCTTATTTTATGATGGGCAGTATAGCGCCGGATTCCGGCACACCTGACGGAAGCAGTGTCATCTATACTCCGTCAAAGGAAGTAACCCATTTCAGGAATCAGAAGGATAAAAGCTTTCCTGCTGCGGGTGCAGAGACTTTTTATGACAACTATCTTATACCGGAAAAAATTATGACAAGATCAGACAGCACAAGATCGTTTTTATGGGGTTATTATTTCCATCTGGTAGCTGACAAGCTCTGGTATGATGAATACTTCAATCCTTTCAGGATAGATTTTGAAAATGGGAATAGCGGTAAAGACAAGGATTTTATCAGCTTTATCAGAGAAGAAATGCAGTCTTTGGACTTCAGCTATCTGAAGAAGAATGGGGACAGCCTGATCAAGCAGCTTGAAAGTGCAAATGTAAACTTGAATTTCTTTAACGGGTTTGATACAGATTATATATACAAATGCCGCAACAGAGTGGTTGCTTTTTATTCCGGTGAACCTGAAAACTTAAAAAGAGATTACAGGTATTTAAGTGCGGAAACTTTGGATGAATTCGTCATAAAAGCATCAGAAAGCTGTATTAATATATTGATAAAATAAACATTAAAGGTTTTGGTGACGAGAATGAAATATAAAGGTTATATCTTATTGGCAATTACAATATTGATTTTTAGTACACTCGAAGTAGTAACAAGTACTCTGAAAACGGTGATGAATCCGCTGCAGCTGACTTTTCTCAGGTTCTTCATTGGAGGAATCGTATTGTTGCCTTTTGTAATCAGTAAGAGAGAGCAGGTAAAGGGCAGGGATTTATTACTTTTTTTGTTTTTGGGATTACTTAATATTTTCATAAGCATGGGCAGCCTCCAGCTTTCCATTAATCTTGGCAAGGCATCTACAGCAGCAATACTTATAAGCTCCAATCCAATATTCGTTCTTTTATTCTCATCACTGCTGCTTAGAGAAAAGGTTTCCATGGACAGAATAATTTGCATATTGCTGGGCATAACAGGGATTGTTCTTATCATATACAAGGGAAATGTCGGGGGAGACACCGCAGCAAGCCTGACACTTGGAATTATTGCTTCCCTGACCTTTGGGCTTTATACAGTCCTGGGCAAACTGAAGACTGAGGGAATCAGCAGCATAACAATGATATGCTACTCATCCATATTGGGGAGCATTTTCTACATACCCATACTGCTTGTAAATAAAGTCTCCTTATTCTATATTCCTCAGGGTGCAGTACTCAAGGTAGCATATTTGAGTGTTTTTCTTTCAGGAATTGCGTATATTACATATATGGAAGCGTTAAAAATACTAACAGCAAGTAAAGGCTCAATGGTATTCTTCCTGAAGCCTGTCCTGGCATCCATACTTGCAGTGATGTTCCTCGGAGAAACCCTGAGCTTAAAAACTATAATTGGAATGATACTTGTACTTATAGGAATATTTATAAATTTCTCGAAACATAATTCATATGATAGAGTAAAAACGGTGTATATAACTAGGAATGATAGGTAAGAGTTGCGGTTTATGCATTAATAAAAACAGGAGATGATTTTTTGAAGCAGCAGGAGCTTGAAGAGATCAACAGCTTTTACAAATCACAACTGGATGCGCATTTTAACGCAGATGTGCCTCTTGTATTCGGTGATGGTGATGTGGATTCAAAAATTGTGCTGGTGGGAGAAGCTCCAGGCAAAAATGAGGTGGAGCAGGGAAAGCCTTTTGTCGGGCAAGCAGGTAAAAATCTTGAAGAGTTCATAAATATTCTAGGCATCAGACGGGAAGACCTGTACATAACAAATGTTGTGAAATTCAGGCCTTACCGGGTAAATACCGACACCGGGAGGGAATCGAACAGAACGCCCACGAAGGATGAAATAAAGATATCCACTGATTTTATAGAGCGGGAATTATCCGCTATAAAGCCTAAGCTGGTCGCAAGCCTGGGCAACATTGCCTTAAGATGCATACTCAAGGATGACAAGGTTACAATAGGGGTGTTGCATGGGAGTCCAATCGATGTTAAGTTTGCCGGTGCTGAGTTTGTGCTTTTCCCGTTGTACCATCCCGCAAGTATTATTTACAACAGGGATTTGAAGGATGTGTATATGGAAGATTTGCATAAGCTGAAAAAATATCTTGCAGAAAGAATGTCAGTTTAGGAAAAGAACCAGCGCTTCGGTTCTTTTTTCATATAAAGCGGTATATGGTATAATTGTTTATAAAGTTCAGGTTTATTATATAATTGAAATATGAGGTGCAGGAATGGAACGGGTTAATATAACAAGGTGCGGTAATTATAATTTTGAAAATGTAAAAAAAGCAGTATATGAGGCTTTGGATGGAGTTGAGGTAATAAAGCTGAAAGTAGTTAAAGGTTCGAGAATACTGGTAAAGACAAATCTCCTAATGAGAAAAAAACCTGATGATGCAGTTACTACACATCCGGCAGTTGTTGAAGCCATAGTAAGGTACTTTCAGGAAATGGGATGTAAGGTTATCATCGGCGACAGCCCCGGAGGACCTTATGCCGAATGGAATCTCAGAGCTGTTTACAAGGCCGCGGGCATGGTTGAAGTAGCTGAAAGGACAGGATGCGAACTGAATTATGATACATCCGTCGTTGAAATATCAAATCCTGAGGCATTAAAACTAAAAAGCATGCAGATAATTAAGATTGCTAAAGAAGTTGATTTTGTCATATCGGCTTGCAAGATGAAAACCCACGGCATGATGACATACACCGGTGCTGTAAAAAATCTTTTCGGCGTAATACCGGGACTTATCAAGGCAGACTACCATTTGAGGATGAATAACGTGGACAATTTCGCAGACCACCTGATAGATATTTGCGAATCAGTAAAGCCGCTTGCCGCACTTATGGATGCAATAGACGGGATGGAAGGTGATGGGCCCTCAGCCGGTGAAAAAAGACATGTGGGACTTGTTTTGGCATCACAAAACCCTTATGCACTGGATACAGCGGCTTCACACATAATGGGGATGGACCCACAGATTGTGCCAACCGTTAGAGCTGCAAGGGCGAGGAATCTTTTCAGCGGAAGCATACAGGACCTGGAAGTGAAGGGTGTGCAGCTAGGTGAAATAAAAATTCCTCCTTTTAAGCTGCCTGGTTCTGTGAGAGGGGTTAACTTTGTCGGAGGAAGGGTACCAAGGCTTGCAGAAAAATACCTCCTGAACAATCTGCGGCCAAAACCCGTATTCAACCATGAACTGTGCATATCCTGCGGGGACTGCAAGAGAAGCTGTCCCCCGGAAGCAATTGACATGAGCAGCGGAAAGCCTGTCGTGGACCTCAGCAAGTGCATAAGATGCTTTTGCTGCCATGAACTGTGTCCTAAGAAGGCGGTTGATATTAAGAAACATTGGTTATATGATAAAGTACTTAAGCACTAGTGCTTGCTAATAAAAAGGAGAGAATACATAAGGGAGGCTGAGTAAAATGCTTCTGGAAGGACTAAGGGAGAAAGTAATTGAAATCTCACTGAAAGCGCAGAAGGAGAAGCTTGTTCCTCTTACAATGGGTAATTTCAGTGCGAGGGATAAGGAAACCGGATATATATGCATTACTCCAAGCGGAATGGAATACGATAAGCTAAAAGCTTCTGATATAGTTGTGGCGGATGTTCAAGGCAATGTAATCGACGGAAGCAGAAAGCCGTCCATTGAAACGCCGTTGCATTGCGCAGTATATAGGAAAAGAAATGATGTATTCGGAGTGTCGCATACCCATTCGGCTTTTGCTACAGCTTGGGCTTCCTGTAATGAGAGCATTCCGATAGTTGTTGCGGAGCTTGCCGCCCTCATTGGGGGACCGGTGGAGTGTGCACCGTATAAACCAATGGGCTCCATTGAGCTTGCTGAAACAGCTGCAGAGTGTCTTAAGGACAGGCATGCAATACTGCTTGCTAATCATGGAGTTCTTGCCGCAGGACCTGATATTGATGCCGCTTTCGCTAATTCTGTTGTTGTTGAAGAAGGTGCAAAAATTGCATATTATGCAAAGCAGATTGGGGAAATGAGGCTTATCCCTGAGGAGGAATGTAAAGCCCTGCGGAAAATGACCCTCGAGAAATATGGTCAGAAATCCAATACTTCCAGGCCTATATTTTCAAAACCTTGAATTGTAAAATCCGCACCGGAAAGTTCGGAGTTCGTGCCAGCACCGATGCATTTCATACCAGCCATTTTTGCGGCCTCAACACCTGCTTTTGCGTCTTCGAAAACTACGCAGTACTGAGGCTCTATACCCAGTTCCTGCGCTGCAAGCAGGAATACCTCAGGATCCGGCTTCGCCTTGGATACCTTGTTTCCGTCTATTATGGCATCAAAGAGTTTTGTAAGCTTTAGATTGGTTAGTATTGTAAGTGCATTCTTGCTTGCCGATCCCAAAGCAATTTTAACTCCTGCTGTCCTCACCTTGTCCAAAAAAATCTTAACTCCGGGAAGTATCTCATCTTCCTTCATTGCAGATATGTATTCAATGTACCATCCATTTTTCTTTGCAGCCAGTGCCAGCTTGGTTTTTTCATCAAAGGACAATCCGCCAACCTCAAGCAGTATTTCCAGAGAGGCCATCCTGCTTACACCCTTCAGTCTTTCATTATCCTTAAGTGTAAAGTCAAAGCCAAGCTCTTCAGCAAGCCTTTTCCATGCGAGATAGTGGTATTTTGCAGTATCCACAATAACCCCGTCAAGATCAAATATACAGCCTCTTATCGTACTCATACATCCTCCTATATAAGGTGAATTTGTGCTTTTTTATGCATTATATAATAACTTTGTTCCATTCTCAATTATGAATATCTCCCAAAAAATGAATCATATATTGTTATTAAAATAAAATGATAGACCAGCAAGGTCTTTCATTTTATTCGTTTTGCTGATTGAACTTTTCCCTATATTCATTTGGTGTACATCCGGCAAATTTCTTAAAGATCCTGGTGAAATAGCTTTGATTACAGAATTGATAAAATATAGCAATGTCTGATATCTTGGTATTCGTATACCTAATATAATACTTTGCTTCGTCAACTCTTGTTTTCATAATATAATCGGGAAGGTTCACCCCTACCTCCTTTTTGAACAGGGTTGACAGGTAATTCGGATGCACAAATATTGCATCTGAAATTTTCTTCAGCGTAAGCTTGTTGGTAAGATTTTTATAAATATGGGAAATGGCTTGTTGTATTATATTGGAGTATTTGCTTTTGGACAGGTCCTGTACTATTTTTACATATTGTTCAGCTGCTGTGTACTCATAATCCATAAGCTCTGGCAGGCTATTGATATCTTCAATGGCAAGTATTATGGAATCACTTAGTGTAAAAGCTGCTTCCGGCATTACACCGCCTTCAATTGCCGCCCTGGTAAACAGGGTAACCGAACAAATCAGGGAGTTTTTGACGGACCTAAGGGCATCCTTGGACAGCCTGGTTCTTTTCAATGAGTTTATCTCTCCCAGTATCGCCATGGTCTCATTGAGATTACCGGATTTGATTTTTGACAAAAGCTCCTGCTCCAGAAAATATGGAGGATGATGGAACAGTGCTTCTCTGTTTTTAATAGTTTCGGTAAAATATTCTTCAGGAATAAAAATGTGTTCCTTGGAATAATCAGCCTTTGCATTGTCTGAGAGTGGGCTGCTGAAGAAATACTCAAGGAGTTTACCGCAGTAGTAACATCTGTTTGTGTCAATGACCAGCAAATTGTCAAAATAATTTACCAGTCTATTTTTGATTTTTATCGGTAATTTATTAAGTCGGATAATGTTATTGATCATGCCTTCGTGGATTTTCTCGTTAAGAATTGGACCTGCAACTATATGCCGGTTTTCTTTCATATGCAGAATGATGAAGCACTCATCGTAATTGTTTTTGTAATAGTATGATTTTATTATGTCGTAATGGCCTGTAGACAGTGCAAGCAAATCCTCAATGGTATATGCATCTTTAATTATGCTGCTTATATAAGTGATGTTCTCCGGCAATGAGTAAGCACTCTTGTTGTCTTCAACAAGAATAACAGGCATAAGGGTTGCATGGTGGAAGGTCCGGAGCTTTTCTTTGATATCCATAAGGTATCCCATAATATACCCCCTGTAAGATTTTCTATTAATGATACGGATAGAGTTTAAGAAAGTCTGAAAGGGTAAGTGCCAAACGCAAAATAGCAATGAAAACATTGGGGACGGTTCCTTTTGCTTCGCTTTATCAATTTAGATAGATAAATTTCAGGCAATTGAGTTATCCCGTTATTTGGGAACAAGACCTAAATAACTAAATAACTTTGGTGCCTGGGAAACCTCTGAAAAACGATAGACACAAAATAAATATGCAAGGCAAAAAATAATTATACAAGATAAGGGTTTGATAGCTTCATCATTAGCTTGAACCCCTTTCGTTTTACCATAATATGCTTAATTATACTAGTTGAATATGGTACAATTAGAGTATCGAAAGCCTTGGAACTACGAAAGTTAAGAATGATATGCTAAAGAAAAATAGTGAACAAGTTGACATATTCAATCATATGATTTTTGAAAAATTGATTCCTAAGAACCATCTGCCGGTAAAGATAGATTCTATCACAGATTTTTCGTTTGCATATGAGAAAGTTAAGGATAAATACAGTGATATCGGAAGAGGGTCAAAAGACTCTGTTGTATGGTATGTAACATAGTAAGGAAGGTAAACCTGCTTTACCCTATGGGCATTGCTGTATCGTAAATAGAAAAAAGCTCCGGTAAGGGAGCTTACAGGTAGTTCGGAAAATTTAATGTACTTGTTTGTTCTCTGAGTCTCGATAGCTCGTACTTTCAAGTTGACAAGTACATATGCCAGCAGCCTGAGTTATACTAACACACAGGTGAAAAAAATTTTTTATGATACTTCAGCCTGCTCTGATAAATAAGAATCGAAAACCAGTATTACTTTCGAACCGGCTTTTATTATATTGTTCCGGTTATAGAACAGTACTACTCCATTGGTGGTATGCTTACCATGTTTCGTTCTGATTGCTCCAAATTTAGCAAAGTTCGCGGGATAAAGCCTTTGTTTGGTAGTTTCATCTATAAGATAAGCATAGGAATTTTTCCGTAATTTATCTGGCCTTGAAAACCAGTATCTTATGTCAACGAGGCTTCCATCACCGCTTAGCTGCGCTTTTATTATAGTGATTCTTGCTTTTCTTAATTTAAAGGTCAGCAAATACCATATTTTATATATCCAGAGTTTAATTTTCATTGAATATCACCCGCTGGTATAACAAAGTTAGTCATATACACCAATCCTTCTCAGGCTCTTTTATAATATCCTTGATTGCCTCAACCAAGTTTTCCAAATCCTTGCTAACGAAGTCCGAAGACCAAATGGTCACCAACACTATCATCGCTATTGTTTATCATAATCTTCATCGTCGTAATCCTGATTACAACATGAGTCATTACTGTTGGGTAGCGGTTCATCAGTTTGGATGAATGTCAGCTGCCCACCGGGATATATGCTTGCGCTTTCGCTAATTATAGTATTTGTGACTTTATAATCGTCATGATTGTGCATAGGATAAAACTGAGGGAAGAACCTATCGACACCTTGTGTTCCATCACAAATATCGACATAATTTACTGTTGTGGGATTCGGACATACAACCGGCTCAACAGGAATTTTTGCAATTGTTAGATTTTCCAACTGGGAGCAAAGTGAAGGAAAACCATCCTGTCCGTTAACGATGTATTCTCTATAAACCGGTCGTTTGTCATCAGCCGTCAGAAGAAGGTCATAGGTTTCGCCCGATGCCACATTGACTGTAAAGCCTATTGCCTGAGCTTCATGGCTGTTCAGTTCAAGTGCTTCAGCTATCTTCAGGAAGGGACTGGGGTGAGCATCTTTACCGACTATAGTAAAATGCCATCCGTGAATATGCCATGGAACAGGCTGATACCCGAGATTAATCATTCTTAAAAGGAATTTTTGTCCTGTATTAACATGAACATAAGATTCATAGTTTATTTGCGCAAGATCCGGATCGCTGCCGGTCGGAGGTGTCTGGGGATGCGGAAGCAGTGTATCAGGGAAGACCCGGCCGTTAACAAGCCAGAAATCGGGTTTGTAATTAGCTGCTTTAAAAGGTATCCCCTGTCTTACAGCATTATGCCACACTGAATCAATGTCTGACAGCAACATGACATATTCCTTATCGAAGAATGTATTTGCATTATTGTACGCAAAGTTCCTATTTGTTGCTGTCTTAGGTATATGCTGAAGTTTTTTGCCGTGAAGCCTCCAGTTACCCCTTTTATCCTGAGTTATTCCCGCATTACTAAGGCTTTTTTTAGACGGATAAACTATTAACGCTCCGTACATGCCCATCTGAACGTGCTCAGACGCTTCTACATGACAGTGATACATCATAGTGCCGGGACTTTCAGGCATGAAGAAGTAAGTGGCTACCGGAGGAGGCGCATTGAAGTCCATCCACATAGGAACACCAAAGGAAGCTTCAGGGAAACCATCCAACTGTGTTGCAACGTGTGCCCCGTGCATGTGCACCGTATGGGGGTCCGTAATACCTGCAACAGGCATTCCAAGGTTGATGAGAGTAATATAAATGTAATCTCTTTCTTCTGCCCAAATAATCGGCGAAGGAAGTGTCGCAGTGCTGGTCATTGCCTTCATTTTGGGCCAATTTTCGGAATTTGTCCAGTCCAGGTCAGGATTAACTATTTTTTCATCTACCTTGAAAAGCCCCCCAACAAAGCCAAAAATATATACATCCTGGAGCGGATCAGGTGGAGTGCAAGGAACATTCGTTCGACTAAGATTTGTAAAGCCGTCTGTTGCAAGCAAAACATAGTGTCTAACAGCCATATTTTCAACTCCTTAATTAAAATATTTTGCTCCTATAACACTATATGCATTATGGACAAGGAGGTGACCAATTATTTAGGAGCAATACTCAAATACTGAATAGCCTTGTGTCTGGCTCCTATATTACTGATGATGCAGATAAAAAACCTCGCAACTTATAATCAAAGTTGCGAGGTTTTGATTAGCTGTGTTTAAAGTATAAATCCAGCTGCGAATATAAGCAATGCTAATGCGAATGCACCATAAGCTCCAATTCTCCATCTCTTGTACTGCTTGTCCAATGCAGCCTTTTCTTCCGGAGTCGGAGGAGTGGTCTGCAATGTGAGCAGTTCCAAATCGACAGCTTCCTGTGGAATTGGTCTCTTTCTTACAAAGAGGAAGTAATAGCCCAAGCATATTACTGACAATATAATGTTGTATGGAAGAGCGCTCCAATCTACAGCAAGAATCATCAGTCCTATATATGTTACGATGCTGAAGTAAGCACCGAAGATACCAAATGGTACTTTGTACGGTCTTTCAAGGTTTGGTTCCTTCTTATAAAGCATGATATAAGAAATGTAACCGATAATGTATGCGATCATTTGAGAGAATGCGCACATTGCAGCAATGATGGCGATAGAACCGGTTGCTATCAGAAGTACAGCTACAATACCTACTGTTATCAATGCAATATGAGGGCTCTTAAACTTCGGATGAATTTTCCCGAATACCTGAGGGAAGCAACCGTCCTGGGCCATAATGTACATATATCTTGCGGGACCGGCGATACATGGGTTCATTGTGGAGAAGTCACCGCCGAAGGTAATTCCCAGACATAATACTATGAACGGGATTCCAACGATGCCGGCTAGCTGCATGGCTTCTGCAAATGGAGCTGTTGCTGTTGCCAGCATAGCCTGGTCAGCTAATGGAGTAAGTCCTACTAAGAACCACTGGAACAATGCGTTTACTGCAAATACGATAAATGGAGAAATAACTAACGCACGAGGAATTGTAATCTGTGGGAACTTAACTTCTGCGCCCATACCTACAACAGTCTCGAACCCTGCAAAGCACCACCATACCATAACTATAACCTTTGCAAAGGCAGTGACTTCATGGGGTATTCCCTGAAACAGCGGAACGAAGTTTTCAAACTGCATATTTTTGATTACCATTCCGAACCATACGAGAGATGCTCCCCAGAAGAAATACATGAAAGCGTTTTGCCATTTTCCGGCAAATTCAATACCCCTGTAATTTATTACAACGAAGAAGATCATCATGATACTAGCTAAGATTCTGTTGTCTAATTGATAATCAACTCCCAAAGCTTTTAGCAACCAGCCGAAATAGTTTGCGAAGGCCAAAGCTTCAGAACCTCCGATACCGATTTGAGCGATTGTGTAATGCCAACTGCAGAAAACGGCTGTAGGATAGTTAATTGCACGCCTAGCATATGCGTACGTACCGCCTGCCAAAGGAAGAGTTGCTCCCAACTCGCCATAAATTGCAGCGGGCCACAGTACCAACAGGAAGGCTAAAATAGTTGCCCAAATAACCGAACTTCCCATTACACCTACCTGAGAGGAACCAACTGTGAACAGACCTACACCGATTACAGCACCGGCTGTGATGGTGACGCACTCGGGCAATCCAAGGGCACGAGTCAATTGCTTGTCAGAGACACTCATTTTCCTACCTCCTAATTTAATAAAATAGATATGATTGAGTTCATAAAAATAAATTTACATAGAAATTCATTTTTATGAAAAATATAGATTTTTTTAATGGGATATAGAAAAAAATTTACGTCATTATTTGCAATTTTCTGTCACATCTCCTGCTGTTTTAATTATACTCTAGGCTATATTTGCCTCACTAGGATAAATAAGAAATTGAATAATTTTTTTTTCAATGATAAACTGAAAGTGAAAATAAAATTATTCCGATTTGTACTAGCGAGTGACAAAACGCTGGTTTAATATAGAAAAATTGTAAAAAGGAGCGGTAAAAGTATATGTCATACTTTATTAGTGACAGGCAATATTTGGCCTCAGATAGAAGAAAAGCTAAATATGTTCCTTACAAAGTCTCCCTGGATTCATGTACGCGCCAGGAATCGGATGTCACATTCGGACATCCTCTCTACACTTTTATTGCAGACTTTTTAGAAATTTCACCCAATTTCACTGGTACATCAGGGTCTAAGGTAGACTTCCCGATTATTCCGGATGGATGTGTTTCCATTATTATGATTCTCAGTGAAAGTGAAACTCGTGCATATTTATGCGGAGTCATTGACGAAATTCATAAAATTACACTACATGAAAATGAGATTGCCTTTATAGCCCGTTACCTTCCCAGCGGAGTCCGCCCTTTTTTGAGGGAGCCGATAAGTACCTATACAAACCGTTCCTGCCCTTTGTCGGAAGTGTTCTCTAATTATAGTTTCCTTCTTTCTGCTTTCGGTAAGGCTACGGTATTTTCAGAACGGCTGCTTGCCTTTTCCAAAGTTATGCGTCCACAGTACCTTGATAGAAGGGAAGCACATTACTTGCTGAACTTTTGTGTAGATAAAATATACGACCGGAAAGGAAACATAAAAATCTCCGAACTTTCTAAAGAGGCCGGATTTAGCGAGCGTTATATAGGAAAATTATTTGACCAGTGGGTGGGAATATCCCCCAAGCTATACGCAGAAATCATGCGGTTTCAATTTTCTCTTGAAAAGCTGGAACGGATTGAAATCAAGTCCGGTGAAATTTTATTGGATATAGCACTTGATAGCGGATTCTTTGATCATGCACATATGAACCGGTGCTATCAACGTTTTTTGCATTGTACAACCGGAGCGCTGAGCAGATCCGGGTTTAACGGGTTGGACTTATCCAACGCTCCAAGTCTAATAGCATAAGGCATTATCTGTGATTGCATCATCTTGGATGATTACAATATATTAAAATAATTTCAAAGGAGGGATTGGCGTGGCCAAAAGGTTTTATTTAGGTCTTGACCAAGGCACTACAAGTACCACTGCCTTGCTCTTAGATTCCAAATGGAACGTTGCAGCTAGAGGAAATAAAGCGCACACACAATACTATCCAAAGCCCGGATGGATCGAGCATGATCCTATGGAAATTTGGAGAGCTATTTTAGATTCCATACATATGGCTATGACCGAGGCCGGTGCAAAACCCGAAGAAATTGCCTGCATTGGTCTTGATAATCAAGGGGAAACCGTAGTCGTATG
>JBLNDG010000106.1:0-13563 GCA_050261415.1 Caulobacteraceae bacterium
AAAAATACTATGAAAAGTTTATTAGCAATGTGGAATCGGCTTAGCCTTGTAAAGCAAATTATCATAGGCTTGATTATCGGTATTATTTTGGCTGTAACGGTTCCAGACGTAGCAAAACCGGTAGTTATTTTAGGCTCACTGTTTGTAGGTGCTTTAAAAGCAATTGCACCTATATTGGTTTTCTTCCTGGTTTTGTCAGCTATCTCTCAACACAAGAGTGGTCACCAAACCAATATGAAATCCATTGTCGTGCTTTATGCTATAGGAACGTTTTCAGCTGGAGTCGTAGGTGTTGTTGCAAGCTTTATATTCCCTGTAAGCTTAACACTTGCAGCAGGCGCACAGAGTGTGACAGCTCCCGGCGGCATTACCGAGGTCCTCAAATCATTACTGCTGAATCTGGTTGACAATCCGGTAAAAGCACTGTTTAACGCCAACTATATCGGTATATTGTCATTTGCAGTACTCCTTGGTTTTACTCTAAGACACGCGGCTGATACAACAAAAACGATGGTTTCAAATTTCGCAGATGCATTATCTGAAATGGTTAGACTCGTTATAAAGTTTGCACCGTTAGGAATCATGGGCCTGGTATTTGATTCTATTGCTACAAGCGGAATCCAGTCCTTGCTCAGCTATGGGCAGCTGCTTCTGGTTCTGGTCGGATGCATGGTTTTTGTAGCTTTAGTTATAAATCCAATCATTGTATTCACAAGAATTCATCAAAATCCATACCCGCTTGTATTCAAGTGCTTGAGGGAAAGTGGTATTACAGCATTCTTTACACGAAGCTCAGCTGCAAACATTCCTGTAAACATGGGCTTGTGTGAAAGACTAGGCTTGGATAAGGATACGTATTCAGTATCCATTCCATTGGGAGCTACAGTAAATATGGCCGGTGCATCTGTTACTATTTCCGTATTAACACTTGCAGCAGTTCACACACTTGGAATCCAAGTGGATATACCTACGGCAGTAATTCTAAGCGTATTATCAGCTGTAAGCGCTGCAGGTGCTTCAGGCGTAGCCGGCGGATCGCTGCTTCTGATTCCTCTGGCAGCAAGCTTGTTTGGAATTCCGAATGACATTGCTATGCAAATAGTTGGTGTAGGCTTTATAGTAGGTGTTATACAAGATTCTTGCGAAACAGCGCTTAATTCATCGTCAGACGTACTATTTACTGCAACAGCTGAATTTGCAGATTGGCGTAAAGAAGGAAAGAAAATCGTTATAAGATAAATAGAAACTAAATTACAGTGTCAATTAGAGAGTATATATTCTCTAAATACAGGAAAATCCCCTTATACTTATGTATAGGGGGATTTCTTATACTATATAATAACTTAATGATTACTGTTCAGCTTTTCTACATGAAAACATAGTACCGATAAGCATTACAATTGCAAAGATGATTAAATATGCAACAACTGCCATCTTATGAGAGAAACATGCGGCAACTATCATGAAAATACATCCGGCTAAAGCAACAATAGGCATCACAAATCTATTGAAGAAGCTTAAATCCTTTTCTTTTCTTATCATCGTTAAGAAAATTGGAATATACATCGCATAAATCGTAACTATAGGCAATTCCGAAGAATCAAAATTAAAGAATCCAAACCAAGGTTTTGTTAAATTGGCACCATAGAAGAAAAACAACCATATGCCGCAAAGAAGCAGGCCAAAGATGGATGAATTTGTCGGCATATTTGTCATAGGATCAACCTGATTAAATACTTTTGGCTTTGGTCCAAAGCCTCTTGCTGCTATTGAATAAAGGCCTCTGGTGCAACCAAGCATTAATCCGTTTAAGGTTCCAAGACAGGATATAATAACAAATACAAAGATCAATGAACCGCCTAAAGTCGAAAATACTGTTTGGAATGCTAATTTTGCTCCTGCCTCACCGCCTGCCATCATAACCTTGTTCGGCACTGCTCCGGCTAATCCAACATAATAAAGAATATAAACAATCATAATAAGGAATGTTCCACCAACAAGGGCTAACGGAAGGTTTTTCTTTGCATCCCTTAATTCAGCATTGATACTTGTAGCAATAATCCAGCCTTCGTAAGCAAAGGCTGTGGCAACAACTGCTGTAAATAATGCATTGGAAGTGCTGACCTCTGTCACTACTGTTGTAAAATTGTTTATGGTCATCCCGTTGCCGAGACCTACGATTGTTCCGACTACAGCCATTAAAAGCAGGGGAATAAGTTTTATAACAGTTGTACTAACCTGAAATTTACCTGCCAAAACCGGAGATAATGCATTTAACGCATAGCTGCCTATCAAAAATAGACATGCAATAGTCATACACTCTCCGCCGGTGATTGAAAATCCAAACAATACACTGGTATATCTGGCAGAAACCCAAGCTAATACCGATGTTAATGTTGGATAGTAAATCAATGCCATAAACCATCCGACATAATATCCGTACTTTTCACCCATAGTAGCTTCTGCATAATCTACTACACCGTTTACATACTGGTATTTAGTTGTCATTACTGCAAAGGTATAGGCACAAGCAATCATAATGATACCGCCTATAACCCAGGCAAGTATACCTAATGAAAGGTTACCGCCGGTTGCCGTTAAAACTTTTTCTGCTTTGAAAAAGACTCCGCTACCGACGACAATTCCAACAACCATTGCTATTGCTGTAAGTAGACCATACTTTTTTTCCAATATTGATAGAATCACATTATAATAAAAGTAGTTGAGTATTGTATGATATATTGAATCTTAAGAAAGTTGTAAGACTTTTATCAGATATTTCGTAAAAATTGCCTGCTAACATTTTTATGAAGGCAGGTGATATGAATGAACTATTACAGAAAAGCAATGGAGGGCAGCCCCTATGGATAAAATGAACGTTCTGGTATGTGATGATGATAAGGCAATAGTTGATGCACTGGAGATATATCTTAAGCAGGAGAATTATGGCGTGATAAAAGCTTATAACGGTGTTCAGGCGCTTAAAGCCCTGAACGGGCATATAATTCATCTTGTACTTCTTGGCAGCTTCAAATCCGGTGAAATTGATAAAGGAACAACCCATCAGTGTTTATTCAAATCAGATTACTTCAACGTCCAATTTGTCGCTATACAATCAAGGTATTGAAGAAATGCTAATGGGTACCGGCTATGAAGTTTATGCTGCAGTATTGGAGCCGTTGAAACCAGGAGATTTTTTCTATGATGATTTTTTGCATTATTCAAAGATTAAAGCAATGTCGTTCTATGCCTATGCGGCATTGGTTATATCGCTGGTTCTGATTGTCATTGCTGCGGCATATCTTGCTTATGTGGCAGGACGGAAGGAAAAAGGCGGGGATATAATTTTACATTCAGTTGACAGGATTTATACGGATGTACATACACTATTGGTTCTGATTGCGGCTTTACTGTCAGTGACAATATCGGTGAGAATCTCTGAACTAAACGAAATACTATCGTGGATAATTCCGTTTATAATACTAAGTGCAGATGCGTTTATAGGCATATCCTATGTTTTGTCGATGATCAGGCAAATCAAAGCAGGACAGATTTTCAGCAATACTTTGGTTGTGGTTTTATACAGGAAATTCAAGGCATTTGCCAAATTGTGCTTTAGTGGGAAGCTTTTCAGGGCTTCTGTACTGCTCCTGCTGCTGGGGTACGGAGTCATAAACGGAATCCTATTTGCCGCGGGAACACATATACACAGTGATTATCAGATACCTATGGTTTTCGGATTGTTTCTGGTGTTTAATGCTGCTGCTGTTTATTTCTCAGCGGATTCCCTATTATCTTTATCACAAATAATGAGGGCTGCGAAGGAAATCTCTTCCGGCAATCTGGACTACAACTTGAATAATTCAGAAATATCAATAGCTTTCTCGACCTTTGCAGAAGACATAGGAAATATACAGGGGGGTTTAAAAAAAGCAGTTGCTGAAGCGGTAAAAGGGGAACGCATGAAAACAGACCTCATAACAAATGTGTCCCATGATTTGAAAACACCGCTGACCTCAATAGTAAATTATGTAGATTTGCTAAAGAAAGAGGATTTGAACAACAAAAAGGCGGATGAATATGTAGGCATCCTGGAAGAAAAGTCTGCGAGACTTAAGCAGCTTATTGAAGACCTGGTTGAAGCGAGCAAGGCCTCAAGCGGCAGTTTGAATGTCTGTGCTGAGAAGGTCGATTTGCATGAGCTTGTCATGCAGGATTGCGGTGAGTATGAGGAAAAGCTCAAAAAGGCTGAATTGGATATCCGTATTAATTCAGAAGAAAAAAATACATATATATATGCTGACGGGAAATATATGTGGCGTATTGTAGAAAATCTTCTCTCCAATGTCATAAAGTACTCAATGCCTCATTCAAGGGTATATGTCGACTTGGCAAAAGACGGCACATATGGTTTGTTGACGATAAAAAACATATCTGCCTTTTCCTTGAATATTCCCCCGGAGCAATTGACTGAGCGCTTTGTCCGGGGAGATGCATCCAGAACCACTGAGGGTTCAGGCTTGGGTCTTTCAATTGCGCAAAGTCTGGCAAAGCTGCAGGGAGGGAGGTTTAAAATAGATATTGACGGTGATTTGTTCAAGGTTATTGTAGAAATTCCTCTTTGGATGGAGGAAGTATAAGTATCCGGTAGTATGAAAGGGGTGCTTTTATGGAAAGAAAATGGTGGAAGGAAGCGGTTGTTTACCAGGTTTATTTAAGGAGCTTCTATGACTCTGACGGGGATGGCATAGGGGACCTCAAAGGTCTTATCTCGAAGCTTGATTACATTAAGGATTTGGGCGCAGATGTGATATGGCTCAATCCGGTTTATAAATCACCAAACGATGACAATGGATATGACATTTCCGATTATTATGATATTATGGACGAATTCGGTACTCTTACCGATTGGGAGGAGCTGCTGAAGGAGGTGCATCAAAGAGGGCTGAAGCTGATAATGGACCTGGTCGTGAACCATACCTCCGATGAGCACCCTTGGTTTATTGAATCCAGAAAGTCTAAGAACAGCCGGAAGAGGGACTACTACATATGGAAGGAAGCCAAGAACGGTAAGGAACCGAATAATTGGAAGTCAATATTTCAAGGCCCGGCATGGAAATGGGATGAAAATTCCCAAGAGTATTACCTCCACTTGTTTTCCAAAAAACAACCCGACCTGAACTGGAAGAACCCGGAGGTGCGCCGGGAGATATATGCCATGATGAAATGGTGGCTTGATAAAGGTATTGACGGCTTCAGAATGGATGTAATCAATGCCATCGTAAAAGCGGAGAATCTGCCGGATGTGCCATCCTCCGGTTCCATAGATTTGTATTTCAACAGGCCTGGTGTTCATGAACTCCTCCAGGAGATGAACAGGGAGGTTTTAAGCAAATATGATATCATGACTGTAGGGGAGACACCCAGGGTCACGCCTGAAGAGGGGCTTCTTTATGTGGCGCAGGACAGAAAAGAACTGAATATGATTTTTCAATTCCAGATACATGAAATGAAAAAGTGGGACTTAATGAAATTTAAGGAAATACAGAAAAACTGGTATAAGGCATTGGAAAGCAAGGGCTGGAACAGCATATACCTGAATAATCATGATCAGCCGAGGCAGGTATCACGCTATGGAAATGACAGGGAGTACAGGGTAGAATCGGCAAAAATGCTGGCTACCTTGCTGCATACCCTGCAGGGTACACCATATATATACCAGGGCGAAGAAATAGGCATGACCAATGTAGCCTTCCCATCAATCGAATGTTATGACGATATTGACACAGTGAACAGGTATAATGAAATGGTCAGAGAGGGAAAAGATCCGGAAGAGGCGCTAAAGCTGCTGCAGGCATTAAGCCGCGATAATGCGAGGACTCCGATGCAATGGAACAGCAGCAGGAATGCAGGCTTTACCAGCGGGAAGCCTTGGCTTGGAATAAACCCGAACTATACAGATATAAATGTTGAAGAGGCGCAGAATGATAAAAATTCTATCCTGCATTATTACAGAAAGCTGACTAAACTGAGAAAGGATAATCTGACTGTAGTATACGGCAATTATGAACCTATATTGGAGGAGAATGATAAAATCTATGCTTACCTGAGATGCATGGATAGTGACAGGCTGCTGATAATTTTAAATTTTAGCAATGAAATCGCGCTATTTGAACTGCCGGAAGCAATCATATACCATGAAAAAGAACTGCTAATTTCAAATTACGATGCGGATGTGCTGCAAGGATTGGAAAGTGTGAAGCTGAAGCCATATGAAGCAAGAGTATACCGTTTGAAGTAGTATAGGTGTTATAATGCCTTATGTTATATATTCCGCAGCAATATTCATATACCTTGGTTTAACTGAGAAGAATAGAAGTAAGATGAATTGAGCTTGGCAAAAACAATGGGTGGAATACTACAGCAATCCCCAGACTATGATGCTGAGAGGACAGATATCCGGAGCACTTTGGATATTCAGCTTTGCTACTTTTCTGTTATTAGGCTTTACTATCTGATGGAGATATTCATGGATAGTATTCATATTTGCTGTTGGTTTCGAGGCTTTAATTGAAAGCTATTTCATGGCAAAGAAAAAGAAATAGTTACGGAATTTTAAATAATGTACCGGGTGCGGAGACTAAAAGCTCTGCACCCGGTATGCATTTTACTGCTGATTCTGCTGCTGGTTCTGCTGCTTATTTTGACCCATTCCCATCATTTGAGGTATTTTGTTAATTAATTGGTTCATATTGCTTGGAGTAGTGCTTACAGGTATAACTGAAACATTTTCCCCGTCAACAACTGCCACTGCGTCTGTGCTGATTCTTGCACCAAGACCCAGAGCATCCATTCCTGCATTGCTGGTCCCCTGGGTAGCAGCAGTAGTACCTTGTGACATCTTGCCGGCTGTGTTGCCGCCGCCATATCCTATTGTTACGGAAATTATCGGTATAAGTGTTTTGTTCCCCTGTGAAACAGGTTTGCCCAGCGTCCCTTCATTTTGTGTAAAGCTTTCTATATTTGAAAACAAGGTTTCAATGTTCTGGCTTAAAGATTCATTTATTTCCATAAGTGTATCTCCTCCAATTAAATGGGCGGATATATCCTGCCCGGATTTTTAGCGTATAAGCTTGACAAGTGAATGACCCAGGTTTAATCTTGCAGTTGCATCAACATAAATGTAGTCATCGTATGCGAGAAAGTCAGGTTCCTGGCGCAAGGATTCCACATTAAAGAACTTTGAAACCGCACTTATTACGCTGCAAGCCAAACCTGTGACGGACGGGTCACGGAACCCATATTGTGCATCTACATGTATGTCAGTGGGGCTAAAGCTCCTGAGAATACTTCTGTTGCTCTGTAAATTTTGCTTATGCCTTAATTGCCTGGAATATACTTTTTTATTCAGCAGGTATATATTCAGAACCAGCCCGTTATCCTCATTCACTACTACTGACTTAAAAAACGGATATAGCCATAACAGTGTCAGATGTAAATCGGACCGGCTGGTATCAAAGCTGAATATAAGCTTTGATGTTACTGTAAGCAGCAAAATTAACACAAGCAAAACCAGCGCTAATAAAACAAATAGTAACACCATGGAATTTACCTCCATGTTCGTGGATTAAATAACCCTTAATTAGTTTAACCGATTCTGTTTCATTTATCGTGTCAGAATGTGATAAGGTTTACATACGTATCCAGAACAAAAAACGTGCAAAATATTGAATAAGCTTTAAATAGGCTTACTTTTTCTGATATAATATTGGTAATTCCAAAACGATTTGGTAAGTATACCATAATTGCACAAATGGTACAGATAAAAAGAAACCTTACTTACAGCTCAAACCATTAAATTTCAAAATTGAAATGGGGTATCACGGTATGTTAAAAAAATACATTTTTGAAGCGGTATTATTAATATTGGTTTTGATTGTATTATTTTTAGTTTATAAATCGCAGGATCTCAAAAGAATGTACAAGGCAGAAGCAGCAAAGGAAATGAAGAGTGCTTCAGCATCAGACGGCAGTATTATTACGGAAGAGGATATAAAACCTTTGCCTGAACCGGTTCAAAAATATCTTATATATTCCGGTGCTGTAGGTAAAGAAAAGGTAAGAAATTTCAGGGTTGTTTTTGATGGAGAGTTTAAAACCGACCCTAAGAGAGACTGGGCAAAGATGAATGCAGTACAGTTCACCAACCTGGAGGATACTACGAGGCTGTATTTTTTGCAAATGAAGATGTCTGGCCTTCCTGTGACCGGCCTTCACAAATACGCGGGTGCCAGGGCTACCATGCTTGTAAAACTGGCAGGTTTGCTTACGGTTGCCGATGGAAAAGGGGAGAAAATGAATGAAGGTGAAACGGTCACAGTGTTCAACGATATGTGCATGCTGGCACCGGCGAGCCTCATGGATAAAAGAATACAGTGGGAAGCAGTTGATCAGTCGACCGTAAAAGCAACTTTTAATAATAATGGCATAAAAGTATCTGCGGTACTGACTTTTAATGACAAAGGGGAGCTTGTCAGATTTGTCTCTGAGGACAGGTACTACTCCCCAACCGGTAAAACCTATCAAAAGGTCAGATGGACAACTCCTGCATATGAATATAAGGATTACAACGGAATAAGGATTTCATCCGGCGGAGAAGCAATATGGAGCTTCCCTGAAGGCGATTACTGTTATGCCAAAATGAATATCAAGGAAATCGAGTATAATTGCGGAAACCCTGTAAAGTAATAATAAACAGGACATGAAGAAAGGGGCTGAAGCTCACGGCGAATAAAATATTGATTGTTGATGATGATCCGAATATTCGTGAATTGGCCAGGATATTCCTGCAGAACGAAGGCTTTGAAATTCATGAGGCTTCCGATGGAAAGGAAGCCTCATGAATTTCAAAGCTTGAGACACTAAAGGTGGATATGGTCATACTTGATATTATGATGCCGAATATGGATGGTTGGGAGCTTTGTCAGGAGCTTAGGAAGTATTATGGCTTTCCCTTGCTCATGCTAACAGCGAAAGGAGAAACCGGGGATAAAGTTAAAGGCTTTCAGTTGGGGACGGACGATTACCTTGTAAAGCCCTTTGACCCTATGGAATTGGCAGTCAGGGTAAAAGCCCTGCTTAAGCGCTACAGGATTGCAGTATCACAGACAGTGCAGGTGGGGGAACTGTTCATGAACGGCAAAACCTATGAAGTGACTGTTGCTGGTGAAAGTATAACCCTGCCCCTCAAAGAATTCGAACTGCTTTTCAAGTTGGCAAGCTATCCGGGTAAAACATTATCACGGGATCAGTTGATCGAGGATATATGGGGATATGATTTTGAAGGCAACTAGAGGACCCTTGATGTGCATATAAACAGGCTTCGGGAGCGTTTCCCCGAAGAAAGGCATGGCTTCGGACCTGAACCAGATGGAGAGGATGCGGCAGGAGTTCATTTCTAATGTATCCCATGAGATACAGTCCCCCCTTGCATCAATCAAGGGATTCGCACAGGTGCTTCAAAGTGATAAACTGAGTCCTAAGGATAGGATGCACTATCTTAGTATTATAGAAGCTGAGAGTATGCGCCTGTCCAAGATGAGCGACAATCTGCTCAGGACTGCCTCTCTGGAAGCTGAAAATATGAGATTTGAACCAAAAACGTACAGATTAGATAAACAGATAAAAGGTATAATTCTCTCTTGTGAGCCTCAGTGGGCGGAAAAAGAGATAGATATGGAGGCTGATCTTGAGGAAACAAGCATAACGGCGGACGAGGACCTGATGAGTCAAGTATGGATAAATCTTATCCACAACAGCATCAAGTTCACACCGGAGAATGGAGGTATCAGTATTGGCTTGCACCGGAAAGACTATAGGGTAGAGTTTGAAATACCCGACACCGGAATAGGCATTGCAGAAGAAGATCAGACCCGTATTTTTGAGCGTTTCTACAAGGCGGACAAATCCCGGGAGCGCTCCAACAAAGGCAGTGGTCTGGGCTTATCTATCGTAAAGAAGATAGTGGACATGCATAAAGGAACAATCGCTGTTCAAAGTAAACCGGGAGCAGGTACTACGTTTATAGTATCTTTACCAATGAAATATGAATGATTAAAGGCATAATAATATTGGAAAACAATCTTGCTATGGATAACACATGGTAAGGTTGTTTTTTGCTGTTTAAATTGAGTTTAAAAAGCTAATGTATATAAAGATGATGTATTTTGAACTAATGATCGGAAAGGAGAAATTGCAATTGAAAAAACCTGCTCTGCAGATAAAAAACCTCAAAAAAATATTGAAAAAAAGACAATTATCGATAATCTTACATTAGATATTTATCCCGGTGAAGTTTTTGGTTTCTTGGGGCCGAACGGCGCAGGCAAGACGACGACAATCCGTATGCTCTTTGGATTGACCTTCATGATCGAAGGTGAAATATTGATCAATGGGGTAAATATAAGGGAAAATTTCGAGGAAGCAGTAGCTCATATAGGAGGCATCATAGAGAATCCCGATATGTACAAGTATCTGACAGGATACGAGAACCTTCTTCACTTTGCAAGAATGCATAAGGGCATTGGGAAAAAACGTATTGATGAAATGGTCAGGCTTGTGGGGCTTGAAAACAGGATAAATGATAAAGTTAAGACTTATTCATTGGGAATGCGTCAATGTTTGGGTCTGGCACAAGCCATGCTTCATTCTCCATCCGTATTTGTACTGGACGAGCCGACAAACGGGCTTGATCCGGCAGGCATAAATATGCTTATGCTGTTCACACTTTCCTTTATGATTTCAACAGTATTCCGCAATGGTGCTCTTGCTATCGGTATGGGAATATTCCTTAATTTTGCCGGTGGAATGATAGTAGATGCTTTTAGAGAATCAAGTTGGATCAAATACTTTTTATTTGCAAATACAAACCTGGGACAGTATATTGACGGTATTCCGGCAGTCGAGGGGATGACGATGACATTTTCCATAATTGTTCTTATTGTTTATTTTGTGGTGTTTAATATAATCTCGTGGAGTACATTTACTAAGCGGGATGTGGCGGTTTAATCAGTGGGATGCAGGTGAATGCCAGACGCTAATCAAATATGGCGTCTGGCATTTAACCTTATATTTTAAACTTCATAACCATCAGATTAAGTTTCTCAGCCAGCTCAGCCTGGTTTTGGGATGCCCTAGTGATTTCATCAATAGCGAATACGGTTTCATTTATGCTGTTTAATATTTCTCCTGAGTTTGCTGCGGATTTTTCGGCTGTTTCCGATACTGTCTGAATTGCTTTATCTATCAATTCCATAGTTTCTACCATATTTCTTGTTGAGGACGCAATCTCCTCAGACATTGTACTGATGAATTCAGCATCATTTTCATATTTCATACCTGTTTCAACAAGCAGCTGGTAGTTAGGTTTTACATTATTTTCGACAAAATTCAGAAGTTCTCCTGAATTTTGTGACAGATTGTTAAATGCATCCTGGACCTGGTTTACAATGTTTTGAATATTATTGACGGTAATGGTGGATTGTTCGGCAAGCTTACGGATTTCATCGGCAACTACAGCAAAGCCCTTACCGGATTCCCCTGCACGGGCTGCTTCAATCGCAGCATTCAAGGAGAGCAGGTTCGTTTGTGATGCAATACTCGCGATTGAATCGGCCATTAGTCTTACCTCTTCAACAATTTTACCTTTAGCTATTGCTTCCAGGATTTTTTCTTGATTCTGGGAGTATGTTGCTGTTGCATTTTCTATTGAACTTTGCCCCCTATCCTTTATTTCAACAGCCCGGTCCTTTATTTCCTTTGAGGATATACTGCCTTCATTGGATTTCGCTGCGAGTTTATGAGTAATCGTACTGATTTCTTCTGCGGAAGCGTTTACTTCTTCAGTGGATGCTTGTAATTCCCGTGTACCTTCAGATATTTGCTTTGTTGACTCACTAATTGTATTCATCCTTGAAGAAATTTCCTCAATTGTAGCAGATAATTCCTCACTTGAAGCGCTCATATCCTGGGAGCTTGAAGAGATTTCCGAAATCATCTGCCGGATATTATCTACCGACTTGTTTAATGATTTTGCAAGGCTTCCAAACTCATCGGAAGAATTAATATCAATTACGTGCGTCAGGTCCTGATCCCCCAGGGCGTCAGCAAATACCAGTATTTTCTTGATATTGCCCGTTATATACATGCTAAACAGCATTATTATCAATACTATCAACGCTAAAGCGCCCAGGATTATCAGGGCTACACGAATTGTAAGCTTATTCAAAGGTTGATATAGTTCTTTCTCGGAGACGATAAGGGCGAGCATCCATCCGGTTCCGGAAACAGGAGCATAATAAACCGAATTGTTCCCATTTTTGTCAACCAGTAATCCTTTGGACCTTTTCCCGGATATCATGGCTTTTCCTATTTCAGCCAGGCTCTTATTCGGGTCTTGCTGGATATTGACCTTCATTATTTTGGATGAATCTGCATCAGCAAGAAACAACCCGCTTTTATCAATAAGAAAGGCTCTGCCGGTCTGGCCGACTTTTATTTCAGAAATCATTTTTTGAAGGCTGGACAAAATAATATCTTCTGTTGTTACACCAATAAACTTATGGTTAGCATCATAAATCGGGGCCACAGCTGTTACCATTGCCTTATTTGTGATTACATCCATGTACGGGGGAGTCCAGATAACGCTGTCACTTATACCCTTACCTACGGTGTACCAATCTGCATTGAGATAATCCTGCTTTCCGGTGTTATAGTCTTCTACATAGACGAAATTGCCATTATCCTTATATACATAGGGACCAAATACATTCCTAGCCGGCATATATTGATTCGGCTCAAAAAATGCACCTACGCCCAGCACCTGGTCACTCATACCCGCATAACTCTTAAGAATGGATATGTATTGGTCTTCCGACATTTGTGTTCCTGAAACCTCAATGGTGCGTGCCAAAGCTTCAGGGATTCTGCTGTCTTCGGAAAGCGATTCCTGTATAGATCCAAGCACACTGTCAATTGTCGAGTTCATTCTGTCATCTACCTCATTGTTTATTATGCTCTTTGATATCTGGTAGCTTGTGAAGTATAATACCAACATTGATAGAACGGTCAACGGTACTATGATTGTTAGAATTCTGGAACGAATGCTTTTAAACCCAAATCTTACTTTCATAATGTATCTCCTTTCTTAATATATGTAGCTTAAAATTCATAACTATTACAGGTAACAGCTATGACAACATTATGTGGAAATATTACTATTTTATTATAATATATTGATATAATATTGTAAACATAATATGCTAATGTTGCAAAAAACTTATTACGATTGACACTATGGTAAATGCCGTGCTGTAGGGTATACCATATAAAGTTAAGGGGTTTGAATTAGGGAACCTAACAGAGCAATTTACTTGGTGTACTGGCCATAGCGTAAAGTTACAGTAGGGTTTTAGTGGGAAAAGCAACCAATTTAATAGAAAAGAAGATGGCATCCTGTTAAAATATTAATTGCGAAAAAAATACTCAAAAAGGATGGTCATCTTC
>JBLNDG010000107.1:0-23482 GCA_050261415.1 Caulobacteraceae bacterium
TACCTGGAGTCTAGGAATTGGCTTTATGGAAAACATATATGCGCTGAATATTTTCAGTGCTTCTGACATATAGCCCTTTCCCCTGTTTTCCTTTCTGTATATTCTATAGCCGATTTCATAACCCTCGCAATATTTTAGTCCTTTAAAGAATGAAATATCGCCCAAAATTCTTCCGGTCTTGTCAGTTATAAGCAGCGTTCCAAAGTCATTATCCCAGAAGCCGTTCTCTTTGAACCTGGCTTTGTACAATGGTTCAGACTGTAAAAAGAGAGCATCATAGTCACCACGCTCATCTATATTTGATGTGGTATTATAAAGCTCTTCCAGGTCGCTTTCCCTTACAGTCCTCAAAATGATATTTTTCCCTTTCAGCATAGTATTAACCCCCTGCTCATTTTAGATTTTGTACCTCCACAGTTTCATAGGCTTCTCTAATTTTCCGGCCTATTTCATGAGCTTCAGCCAATATATCCTTCCTATCTCTGACATGAACAGCGTCAACATTGGAGACTAGCAGGCTGCCCAAGAATCTTGTATTGATACATTTGTAAAAAAGGCCAAGAACCTTTACCGTACAGTCAAAGCAGCTTCTGTCTTCAGGCTCCCCTGCTGTACAAACTACATAACCTAACCGCATTTTCCGGGAAATAATACTGCTGCCGGCTTTATATTTGCCGGCCCATACGGCCTGGCATCTGTCTATAAGCTTTTTCAACTCCGAAGATACAGTATCGAAATATACGGGAGTAGCTGAGATTACAATGTCAGACTTGTCTATAGCCTCATAAACATCCTGCATTTCATCTTTTATGACACACCTTCCAAGCTTGTAACAGCCTTCGCACGCCGTACAGCTTTTTATTCCCGGTGAAGCGGCAAATATTCTTGTAATAGTTATGTCAGATCCCAGGCCCTCAAGTATTTTATCCACCAGGACATCGCTGTTCTGTCCCCGTCTATGGCTTCCATAGATAGCTAGCACATTAACCATAAAACCTTCTGTTCCCCCTTAGGAATAACATAGTCCCATTGCCTATTGCCTATCGTCCATTGCCTTCTCCAGAGCCTATTCCTCTAGCCCTTTATGTACCCTTTTCGTATAAGTTTTGCTATATGACTGTTGACCTTTTTCTGTATGTCCATTGAGTAATTCTCTTCAAGGACAAACATCATTGAAATTGCAACCTGAGCTACATCCAAAAGCTCATCGGCAATTTTATCCGCGACCAGCTCTTCTTCCATTTTGCAGTTTTCTCCATTTAAACCTCTGTATTTCCCTATAAGCTGTGCCAGTTCCCCCGCTTCCTCCATCAGCTTCAAAGCTGTAGATTCAATATTGGGTGTAAGGTTGTTGAGTCTGGGCAAACTGATGCTTTTGAACTCCGTACCGCCATTTTTCTCCATTATTAGCTCCCCCTATCGTAATATTTACTTCGTGTTGAATGCAACGAACAATAAAATCAAGCCCTATAGGAATACCCTCAACCCATTGCCCATAGCCTATTGCCTATTTCATTTGAATATACTCTCGTATAGCTCCTTTTGCCTTATTCTTAACTGTTCCTTAAAGGTAAACAGCGATATGGCTTTTATCTCTTCAAGACTCATATCCACGAATTCACAGCCCATCAGATAGTTTTCCTCCTCAGGATTCTCATTCACTCTTTTCACTTCGGCCGTGCATTCAATGAAATAATTGACCTTGAGCTTGAAATTGAATACTGTGCTGACAGGCAGTTTCAGATTCGTTGCTGCCAGTATTCCACCGGCGCTGAGATTTTTTGTTTTACCCACAAAAGTCTTTCCTGCCTTTGCAACTGAAATATTATTTATTTGCATAAGCCTTGCCACAAAGCCTATTTCATAATCAACCCTGTTGAATCTTCTTTTTTCTATTTCACTCATTCCGCTGGATACCGGTTTCTGTATTACCACATTGGTGCTCTCCAGGAAATTCACCTTGCTGTAAAATTCATATACAACGGTGTCATCCATTACTATGCACAGAATATCCCAATCTTCTTTTAAGAGACCTGCAGTTTTTACCGTAAGCGTCAGAGTGCTTTCAGCAACATGCCTTATGTTTGCGTATACTTCTATCTCTGTAAAGGGTGATAGAATGACAATCAATTGTCCCGCCTTAAACTCCATCATAGTCTGTCCCCCCTGCTATTGCATATCCTAGAAAAACCGGTACAAGCATTTTATATAATTATAGCAGATAATGGCTTTGTTTTATATCGCAATTATATTAATATGCAGGTTTTCTATACAAAAAGAGAGGGAATAATTCCCTCTCCCGGATTTCTGTATGACAAATTATCTCTTTGAGAACTGCGGAGCTCTTCTTGCCTTCTTGAGTCCGTACTTCTTTCTTTCCTTCATTCTTGGGTCTCTTGTGAGGAATCCTGCTTTCTTAAGCACAGGTCTCAATTCCCTGTCTGCCTCCAAAAGTGCCCTTGAAATTCCATGTCTTATAGCACCAGCCTGACCTGTATATCCACCGCCGGCAACATTAGCTAAAACATTGAATTTTGAAAGAGTTTCTGTGAGAACCAATGGCTGTCTTACGATAAGCTTTAATGTATCTAATCCGAAGTAATCATCTATATCTCTACTATTAATAACTATTTTACCTTCTCCAGGAACGAGTCTGACTCTCGCAACGGAAAATTTTCTTCTTCCTGTTCCAAAATACTGAACCTTCTTCGCCACAGTTACTTCCTCCTTTCAAACCTATATGTCGAGTTCAAGAGTTTCCGGCATCTGAGCCTGCTGTTCATGTTCTGCGCCCTTGTAAACTCTTAATTTTTTAAGCATTTTTCTGCCCAAGCTGTTTTTAGGAAGCATACCTTTAACTGCTTCGTATACGGCTTTGTCAGATTGTTCAGCCATTAACTTCCTGTAAGGTGTTTCCTTCATGCTGCCAGGACGTGTAGTCACTGTCCTGTACATCTTCTGATCAAGCTTCTTACCTGTAAGTACGACTTTATCTGCATTTATTATTATTACATGATCGCCTGTATCAACGTGAGGCGTATATATTGGCTTGTTTTTGCCTCTCAATATTTTTGCAACTTCACTGGCAAGTCTTCCGAGAACTTTGCCTGAGGCGTCAACTACATACCATTTTCTCTGCACTTCTTCTGCCTTTGGTATATAAGACTTCATTTTCTTCACTCCTTGTCTAGTTTCTATAGTGTATTTGCAACCCTATAACTTGCATGCCCTTTAGAAACCTTTGCACCTGATTTACGGCATCCCACATATACCGGCCTCCGATGCTTAAGAGTTTTACAGGCATTCATTAACATAAATTTTTTTATTAAAAAACATGCTGTCGCATATATAAAATATGCCGCCAGTGATTCGGGGCTATGAATCACAATTCGCAACATATAATATTTTAATACATTGTACCACGTGTGTCAAGAGTTTTAATAGTATACCTCTTCCAGGCATAAACCGCAGGGCGGTGCTGTTATTCCTGCTCTGCTGCGATCCTTTGATGCTATAATCTCCGGGAGGTCATCCACCGGAATCTTGCCAATACCTGCATCCAAAAGCGTACCTGTAATTATCCGGACCATATTGTACAGAAAGCCGTTTCCTCTGAAAACAAGCCTTATCAGCTCATTCTCCTCTAGAATACTTATCTCATCTATAGTCCGTACAGTATCCGAAACACTGCTGCCGGTCGACATGAACCCGAAAAAGTCATGAGTCCCGACAAAATAATCTGAAGCTCTTTTTAGCCTATCTATATCTAATCTTTCACAATAATTTATATGATATGCATAATTTCTTAATAATGCCGACGGATATTTACTGTTTAAAAGCAGGTAGTTGTACTTTTTACCTTTTGCGCTGTATCTTGCATGAAAGTCGTCAGGAACTTCACAGGAACCCCTTATTGCAATATCCCGTGGCAGTATGCTGTTCAATGCATAGGAAAACCTGTCTCCCGGAATTGTGCTGTTTGTATTGAAATTTGCAACCTGCCCCCTGGCATGAACCCCTGCATCCGTTCTTCCAGCTCCGGTTATTCTGATTTTTTCGCCAGTGATTCTATTAACCGCTTTCTCTATTTCCGCCTGGATTGACGGCGCATTCTCCTGCACCTGCCATCCGCTGTAATTTGTTCCGTCATATTCGATTATTAATTTTATGTTTCTCATAGGTATTCCTACCTTGTCCCAGGCGATAGGCAATAGGCGATAGGCGATAGGTCCAGCAAGGCTTCGAAGCCCTTCCCAAACCCATTGCCCATTGCCTATTACCCATTGCCCAATTCTTCAAAATCTATCCTCAAATTTATCGACTCCATATCACTAAAACACAAAACAGAAACGTAACTATAAGTGCACTAAAATCCCTGAATTCCAGCTTAAGCTGTTTCATTCTCGTCCTGTTTTCCCCGCCTCTGTAGCACCTTGCTTCCATTGCGACTGCCAATTCGTCAGCCCTTCTGAAGGCGCTGATGAATAGAGGAACCAAAAGCGGCACCATTGCTTTAGCCCTGTTTATCAGATTTCCTGTTTCAAAGTCTGCGCCTCTTGCCATTTGTGCTTTCATAATTTTGTCTGTTTCTTCGAGAAGTGTTGGAATAAATCTTAATGCTATTGTCATCATCATTGCCAGTTCATGCGCCGGAACTCCTATCCTTTTAAACGGATTTAGAAGCTTTTCTATTCCATCTGTCAATGAAATAGGTGATGTCGTCAGGGTCAAAAGAGATGCCCCGGTAATCAGGAATATTAACCTCAGCCCCATAAAGCCGGCTTGATAAAGGCCTTCTTTTGTAACCGAAAGTCCCCAGAAGGAATATAGAACCTCGCCTTGAGTCATAAAGACATTTAACACTACTGTCAACAAAATTATCACAATAAGAGGCTTCAGCCCCCTAAAAATCAGTTTCAAAGGGATCTTTGACAATGCCAGCACAAGGCCCATAAATGCGACAACATACAAGTAAGAAAAATAATTGCCGACTAAAAACAGCAGCGTTATAAATATGAAGGTTATTATAATTTTTATTCTTGGATCCAGTTTATGTACCGGCGAATCCCCCGGTATATACTGGCCTATGGTAATATCTTTAATCATGATTCCTTACCTCTTGAAAAGCTTAACAAGCTCATTTTTCGCTTCTTCTACATTTATACAGTCGTTAATTTCATAACCCTTTTCTCTGAGCCTTCTTATAAGATATGTTACCTGCGGTACTCCAAGCCCTATCTTCTCAAGGGTTTCAACCTCTTTGAACACGTTCCTCGGAGTATCAAAGAAGACTATTTTGCCTTTGTTCATTACCAATACTTTATCTACAAGATTGGCTATATCCTCCATACTGTGAGAAACCAGGATTACAGTTATGCCCTGTTTCCTATGAAGCTCCTTTAATTCACCCAGTATCTCGTCCCTGCCCTTTGGGTCCAAGCCTGCAGTAGGTTCATCAAGTATAAGTATTTTCGGCTTCATAGCAATAACACCTGCAATTGCAACTCTGCGTTTCTGACCTCCGCTAAGTTCAAAGGGTGAGGCATCTTTTATCTTTTCAAAGTCCAATCCGACAAGGGTTATCGCTTCATGAACCCTTTCACTTATCTCCTCTTCGGACAATCCCAGATTCTGCGGGCCAAAGGCTACATCTTTATATACCGTTTCCTCAAATAGCTGATACTCGGGATATTGAAAAACAAGTCCAACCTTGTGGCGTATTTTCTTCATAGGAACTTCCTTTGAGTGGAGCTCTACTCCATCTATAAATATCTTGCCGGAAGTAGGCTTCAAAAGCCCGTTCAGATGCTGAATAAGTGTCGATTTCCCTGATCCGGTATGACCGATTAGTCCTACAAACTCTCCGTCCTGTATTTCAAAGCTTAGGTTATCCAATGCTACGTGTTCAAACACAGAGTCCTTCATGTATATATGAGATAAATTCTCTACTTTAACCGGCATAGCTCCACCACCATTTCCTCTACAGTCAGAATATCAGAGGGCAACTTTATACCCTCATGTCCCAGCCTGTAACATAATTCGGTAACCTGGGGCACATCCAATCCGGCTTTCTTTACTTTTTCAACCTCTTTGAATATATCCTTCGGTTTCCCCTCCATTATAATCTTACCGTTCTGCATAACATATATCCTGTCGGCATGTATTGCTTCATCCATGTAATGCGTAATAAGCACTATTGTAATACCCTCTTCACGGTTCAGCTTAATTATGGTATCCATTACTTCCTTCCTCCCGGAAGGATCTAAAAGGGCTGTAGGCTCATCAAGAATGATACACTCGGGTTTCATTGCTATTATTCCTGCAATTGCTACGCGCTGCTTCTGCCCGCCGGAAAGCAGATGGGGACTGCGTTGGCTGAATTCTGTCATTTCAACCGTCTCCAGTGCTTCATCAACTCTTCTTCTGATTTCTGTCGGTTCAATTCCCAGGTTCTCGGGACCAAAAGCGACATCCTCCTCTACAATGGTTGCAACTATCTGGTTATCAGGGTTCTGAAACACCATACCAGCTGCCTGCCTTATATTCCATAATAGCTTTTCATTGGTTGTGTCCATTCCTTTAACATAAACTTTACCGCCGCTAGGCAGCAATAGTGCATTCATATGCTTTGCCAGAGTCGACTTTCCTGATCCGTTATGTCCCAGTATTGCTACAAATTCACCCTTGTTAATCTCCAGATCTATGTTGTCCAAAGCAAGGGCTTTAGTACCGCTTTGCCCTGAGTATTCAAATTTTACAACCTCTGTTTTTATCATACTTGTCATATATATTCCTTCTTTAAAAATACTGATTGAACTTTGTAATAACTGTGTGCAATATTGGTGCATGGTGGGAGCACCATGCATCAACAATATTTGCCCATAGTAAAATGGGACTAAGCAAGTACTTAATCCCCTCAGTAGAGAACATGATAAATTTTATTGTGAATGTAAGGTTCTCTATCGGCTTGAATACAATTCATCAAGCCTCATATATATCATTATACTAATTCTAAAACAACTATTTCTGCAGCGTCTCCGCGTCTTGGAGCAACCTTTACTATTCTTGTATAGCCGCCGTTTCTTTCTTTATACTTTGGCGCTATTTCATCGAATAACTTTTTAACAATATCTTCTTTTGTTATATATGCTAAGGCCTGACGTCTTGCATGCAAGTCGCCTCTCTTGCCGAGTGTTACCATTTTTTCAGCAATACTCTGGGTCTCCTTAGCTCTTGGCTCAGTAGTCATTATCTTACCGTGCTCAAGAAAGGATGTTACTAGATTTCTGAGCATCGCTCTTCTCTGGTCGCTTGGACGTCTCAGCTTTCTGTATCCAGCCATGGCAATAACCTCCTCTTGTATTCATGTATAACTTTTATATACTGCTTTGTTCCGATATTCTCAATCATTCAGGGATTAATCCTCATTCTGCTTCAAGCCTAAGCCCAGAGCCTCGAGCTTCTGTTGCACTTCTTCAAGTGATTTCTTGCCCAGGTTCCTGACTTTCATCATATCTTCTTCTGTTCTCTGAGTCAATTCCTCAACGGTATTAATACCAGCCCTCTTCAAGCAGTTGAAGGATCTGACTGAAAGGTCAAGTTCTTCTATAGTCATTTCGAGAACCTTTTCCTTCTTGTCTTCTTCCTTCTCAACCATTATTTCAACACTTCCCACGTGCTCTGTCAAGGTTATAAACAACTTCAGATGCTCACTGAGTATTTTGGCACCAAAGCTTATTGCTTCATCGGGTTTTATTGTCCCGTTTGTCCAAACCTCAAGAGTCAGCTTGTCATAATCAGTAACCTGTCCCACACGTGTATTCTGAATTATATAATTAACTTTTCTGACCGGTGTGAATATTGAGTCAATCGGGATAATTCCTATTGGCTGTCCCGGCTGCTTGTTTCTGTCTGATACTACATACCCTCTACCCTTCTCCACAGTCATTTCCATATAGAATCTGTGGCCTTCATCCAGGGATGCAATATACAAATCAGGGTTTACAATCTCAATATCCGAGTCACAGATGATGTCTGAAGCTTTTATTATCTTCTCACCCTGCACGTCAATCTTTATAATCTTCGTATTATCGCCGTGCATTTTTAAAGCGAGATTTTTTATGTTGAGTATTATTTCAGTAACATCTTCTGCTACACCCGGTATTGTAGAAAACTCATGAAGCACGCCGTCTATCTTTATTGAAGTAACAGCTACACCCGGGAGTGAAGATAAAAGTATTCTTCTCAAAGAGTTCCCCAGGGTAGTTCCATAGCCCCTCTCAAGAGGCTCAACAATAAACTTGCCAAAAGTAAAGTCTTCCGACATCTCAATGCATTCTATTTTGGGCTTTTCTATTTCAATCATCCGACAAAACCCTCCTTTTATCTATAGCTTTCTTTAAACTTTGAGGGTAACTGATTCATTTATTTTTTCATAACAAATCTGTATTCACTATTATCTATTCTATGCTAACAGTCTATTATCTGGAGTATAACTCAACGATCAAATGCTCTTCTATCGGAATATCTATGTCTTCTCTTGCAGGAAGAGCAACAATCCTTGCTTCCATCATTTCAGGATTTACAGACAACCACTGTGGAGCTGTCTTTGCAGCCGAGTTTTCACCAAGGTTCTTGAACTTTTCTGTGTTTTTGCTGTCTGCTTTTACTGCAATAAGATCGTTCAATTTAGTCTGGTATGATGGTATATTTACCTTCTTACCGTTTACTGTGAAATGTCCATGCCTTACAAGCTGTCTGGCTTCTGACCTTGATTCACCGAAGCCCATCCTGTAAACGACATTGTCCAGTCTCAATTCAAGAAGTCTTAGGAGGTTTTCACCTGTAACACCTCTTAACCTTTCAGCTTCATCGAAGTAATCTCTGAATTGTTTTTCCAATACACCGTATATTCTTCTAACTTTCTGCTTCTCTCTAAGCTGAATGCCATATTCTGATAACTTCTTCTTGTTCGCTCCGTGCTGGCCAGGTGCATATGTTCTTCTAGCCACTGCACATTTATCTGTATAGCATCTATCGCCTTTCAAATACAGCTTTGAGCCTTCTCTTCTGCAAAGCTTGCATTTAGCGTCTGTATATCTTGCCATCTAATACACCTCCTTAACTATTAAACTCTTCTACGTTTTGGTGGTCTGCAACCGTTATGCGGTATTGGAGTTACATCCTTTATAAGGCTAACTTCAAGTCCTGCAGCCTGGAGTGACCTGATCGCAGCTTCTCTTCCGGCACCAGGTCCCTTAACGAATACTTCTATAGTCTTAAGTCCATGATCCATTGCGCCTTTTGCAGCAGCCTCTGCAGCCATCTGTGCAGCAAAAGGTGTGCTCTTCTTTGATCCCCTGAAGCCAAGTGAACCGGCACTGGACCAGGATAATGCATTACCATGACTGTCTGTCAGTGTAACTATGGTATTGTTGAAAGTGGACTTTATATGAGCTGCTCCTTTTTCAACATTCTTTTTCTCTCTTCTTCTTCTGGTTTTCTTAGCCTTTGGCTTTGTTACCATTCAAGCTAACCTCCTTTTTCTACTTTCTCTTTACGCCAACTGTCTTCTTCGGACCTTTTCTTGTTCTGGCATTAGTTTTTGTTCTCTGTCCTCTTACAGGAAGTCCTCTTCTATGACGTAATCCCCTGTAGCTTCCAATTTCCATCAATCTTTTTATATTTAAAGCTATGTCTCTCTTAAGGTCACCTTCAACCTTGTAATTTCTATCAATTATTTCTCTAAGTCTACCAACTTCAGCTTCTGTCAGATCCTTTACTCTTGTGTCAGGATTAACAGCAGCCTCCGCCAAAATTTTGTTTGATGTTGCTCTTCCAATTCCAAATATATATGTGAGACCAATTTCTACCCTTTTGTCTCGTGGTAGGTCAACACCGGCAATTCTCGCCATTAGTACTTGCACCTCCTAATTGGTTTAATTTATTTGCCTAAAATCATCCAGGGACTCCCATACGCAACGTATAGGTCAGCCGCACTCCCAGGATTGGATTTTAACCCTGTTTCTGTTTGTGTTTTGGATTTTCGCAGATAACCATTACTCTGCCTTTTCTCTTAATTATTTTGCATTTTTCGCAAATAGGCTTTACTGATGGTCTAACTTTCATCTTAAACCCTCCCTGTATCATTTACCACGCCATGTGATTCTGCCTCTGGTCAAATCATATGGCGACAGTTCGATTGTTACTTTATCTCCAGGTAAAATCCTAATGAAGTTCATTCTGAGCTTTCCTGATATATGGGCCAAAATCTTATGGCCGTTTTCAAGTTCTACCTGAAACATCGCATTCGGTAAAGCTTCCACAACTTTTCCTTCTACTTCTATTACATCCTGCTTTGACATAAGGTAATCAAACCTCCTGTTCCCGATATCAAATAATGGATTTTAAAAATTTCCTAACTTCGCTGTTGCTGATTTTCTGGTTGGATTCCAGTTTGTCTTTTATATCTTGTGCTACAAGGTTCTGCATCTTCAGATGCTTAATCTTTTTCTTTTTAGGATCTTCGACTTTCCTTAAGTCCCCATCAGAAATATAGACATACTGGCCATCTATTATACGTAAAACAACGAATTTATTGTTTTTATCCCGTCCTGCTGTTGATTCAACAATTTGTCCCAAACTAATACCCTGCATATATCCACCTTCCGGTGACCTATAAAAGCGTCAATATCTCAGGTTCACCATTTGTTATAGCAACTGTGTTTTCATAATGTGCTGATGGTTTACCGTCAATTGTCACTACAGTCCAGCCGTCGCTTAAAACCTTTACAGCATATCTACCCTGGTTTACCATGGGTTCTATGGCAAGGCACATGCCGGATACCAATCTTGGTCCCTTTCCGGGTGGACCGTAATTTGGTATCTGCGGATCCTCGTGCATTCTCTTTCCTATCCCATGCCCGACAAAATCCCTTACTACAGAAAACCCGTTTGCTTCAACATGGTTTTGTATTGCGTGGGATATGTCGGATAGCCTGTTTCCCGGAATTGCATATTCGATTCCCTTAAAGAAGCTTTCTTCGGTAACCCTTACAAGCCTTTGCAGTTCACTGTTCGTTTTACCGATTACGTAAGATCTGGCAGCATCACCGTTGTAGCCATTGTAGATAGCTCCAATATCAATTCCTATCATATCACCGTCTTTAAGCACTGTAGGACCCGGTATTCCATGTACAACCTGTTCATTTATGGATGTACATATGCTGGCGGGAAATCCATTATAACCTTTAAATGAAGGTATTCCGCCGCTCTTTCTTATATATTCTTCTGCCATTGTATCGAGTTCCAGGGTTGTTATTCCTGGCTTAATTACCTCTTTCAAGAGTTCGTGGGTCTCGGCAACTATTCTGCCCGCTATTCGCATTAGTTCAATTTCTCTAGGGGATTTAATATTAATCATCTAAATTTCTCCAATGCTTTTATAATATCTTTGAAAACTGCGTCAGCAGATAATTCCCCGTTTACAGTAATAAGAAGACCCTTATTTTTATAATAATCAATCAGGGGATATGTTTGACTCTTGTATACGTTCAAACGGTTTGTGACAGTTTCTAACCTGTCGTCCTCCCTAGTATAAAGCTTCCCTCCGCATTTGTCACAGATTTCATCAGATAAGGGTTTGTAAAAGCATAAGTTATAATTTTCCCCACATTTACTGCAAACTCTCCTGTTGGTCATTCTTCCAATAATTAAATCGTCCGATACCTCTAGGTTTATTACTGCATCAAGCTCTTTTCCTATTTTACCAAGTTCACTGTCCAAAGTCTCAGCTTGAACCAAGGTCCTGGGGAACCCATCCAGCAGGAATCCTTTTCTGCAGTCATCCTCAAGAAATCTGTTTTCAACAATTTTGAGAGTCAAATCGTCTGGAACCAATAGGCCTTTCTCTATAAATTTTTTAGCTTCCATGCCTATGGGAGTATTTCTACTCATGTTGTCTCTAAATATATCTCCTGTAGATATATGTGGAATCCCGAATTCTTTCTCTATCCTGCTCGCCTGGGTTCCCTTCCCGGAGCCAGGTGGGCCCAACAACACTATCCTCATTTCTGCCTCTCCAATCCATACGTTGTGCTAGAGACATCTATACATTTTCAATTGAAGCCCCGCACAAACATTTCTTTCCTTTATTGAATCCGCACCCTGCCTTATATAAATTCTTTCGTGCGTTCAATATGCATTTACCTATTTTAAGAATCCCTGGTAGTTCCTCATTATCATCTGTGCTTCGACTTGTTTTACAAAGTCCATTGCAACACCAACAACGATAAGCAGTGATGTACTGCCGAAGTATACCTTTATTCCTGTATAGTTCATAAGGAAAATCGGAACTATAGCGATAAATGCAAGGAAAAATGCACCTACTAAAGTAATCCTATTAAGTGATTTAGTTATAAAATCTGAAGTCGGTTTTCCCGGTCTGATACCAGGTATGAATCCGCCGTATTTCTTTATGTTATTGGCAACTTCTACAGGATTAAATGTAACTGCCGTATAGAAGTATGTAAACCCAATGATTAGCAGTGCATAAAGTATTCCATGCAGCCATGATCCCCAGTTCAAATAAGTGTTAAAGAACCTATATGCCCCTGAATTCGGGAAGAACTGTGCTATCTGGCCTGGGAATGCAATAAGAGACATTGCGAATATAACCGGTATAACGCCTGCCTGGTTTACTCTCAGCGGTATATGAGTACTCTGACCGCCGTACATCTTTCTACCAACTACTCTCTTTGCATACTGAACAGGTATTCTTCTCTGGCCTTCCTGAATAAGAACAACACCCATTATAATGAGTACTGCAAATACCAGGAAGAGTACAATTTCAACAAGGTTCGTTGTTTTTGCCTTATAAAGAGTGTATATCTTATTTACACCCATTGGGATTCTTGATACGATACCGGCAAAGATTATAAGTGAAATACCATTACCGATACCTTTTTCATTTATAAGTTCACCTAACCACATCAGGAATGCAGTTCCTGCTGTAAGTGAAAGTGCAACGAGTATAATCGATACTGCATCAGATCTTAAGAGGTAGCTTCTGAGCCCCCAGCTTAAAGCCAATGCCTGTATGAGAGCCAGTACAACTGTGCCGTATCTTGTATACTGTGCAATCTTCTTTCTGCCTTCTTCGCCTTCTTTTGCAAGAGCCTCCAAGCTTGGTATGGCTATTGTCAGAAGTTGCATGATAATAGTTGCATTGATATAAGGTGTTATGTTCATTGCGAATACTGCAAAGTTTTTAAATGCCCCACCTGAAATTACATCAAAGAAGCCGAGTAATCCGCCACTCTCAATGAGTTTGCTGAGAGCATCAGTGTTCATGCCAGGTACCGGAATAAAGCTTCCTAATCTGTAAACTATAAGCATTGCCATTGTAAATAGCATTTTGTTTCTCAGATCAGGAATTTTCCAAGCATTTCTTAATGTATTAAACACCCTATATCACCTCAACCTTTCCTCCTGCTGCTGCAATCTTTTCTGCAGCTGTTTTGCTGAATTTATGCGCCTGTACTGTCAAATTCTTTGTTAATTCTCCATTGCCCAGTATCTTCACACCATTCATCATAGCCTTTACCAGGCCTGCTTCCTTTAATAAATCTGGATTAACGACTGTTCCGTTTTCAAATCTATCAAGGTCACTGAGGTTAACAACTGCATATTCTTTTCTGAATATATTTGTGAAACCTACTTTGGGTAATCTTCTATAAAGAGGCATCTGTCCGCCTTCGAAGCCTAATCTGACTCCGCCGCCGGTTCTTGCTTTCTGTCCCTTCTGCCCTTTGCCTGCAGACTTACCCTGGCCTGTAGCTGTACCTCTGCCAATTCTCTTTTTAGACTTGTTTGTACCTTCTGCAGGTCTAAGCTCGTGTAATTTCATATTTACACCTCCTTGATTACATTTCCTTTACTTCAACCAAATGTATAACCTTCTGGATCATACCTCTTATCTGAGGTGTATCTTCATGTTCTACTTCGCTGTTTAACTTCTTAAGACCAAGTGCCTTAACCGTATCAATTTGGTCTTGCTTTCTTCCGATTATACTCTTAACCAGTTTTACTTTTACTTTAGCCAAGGTTATTCCCTCCTAGCCTATTATCTCATCTACGCTTTTGCCTCTAAGTTTTGCAACTTCTTCAGCTGTCTTAAGTGAGGCAAGACCCTCTATTGTAGCATTTACCATGTTCCTTGGATTGTTTGATCTTAAGGATTTTGTTCTTATATCCTTTATTCCGGCAAGCTCGAGTACTGCACGGGCAGGTCCTCCAGCTATAACTCCAGTACCTTCTACAGCAGGCATCAGGAGTACTGTACCGGAGCCTGATTTGCCAGTAACCTCATGAGGTATTGTAGTACCAACGATAGGTACTTTTATGAGGTTCTTCTTTGCATCTTCAATGCCTTTTCTTATTGCTTCAGGTATTTCAACTGATTTACCAGTGCCGACTCCAACGTAACCGTTCAAGTCACCAACAACAACAATAGCACTGAATCTAAAGTTTCTACCACCTTTAACAACCTTAGCAACTCTATTTATTGCAACAACCTTCTCTTTAAGGTCAAGTTTGCTTGCATCTATTGGCTGCATTTATTTCCCTCCCTTATAACTAGAATTCCAATCCGGCTTCTCTTGCTGCATCAGCGAGTTCCTTAACTCTTCCGTGATATATATATCCGCCTCTATCAAAAACCACTTGCTTTATACCTGCTTCAAGTGCTCTCTTGGCTATCAATTCTCCGACAGCTTTCGCTGATTCCTTGTTTCCGCCGTGATTCACCTTGTCCTTTAACTCTTTATCCAGAGTTGAGGCTGATACTAAAGTAACTCCCTTTTCGTCATCAATGACTTGTGCATATATGTTATTAAGGCTTCTGTAAACATTTAATCTTGGTCTTTCAGTTGTGCCCTGAAGCTTCTTTCTCATACGCAAGTGTCTCTTAAGCCTTCCACTATTTTTACTTTCTTTAGTTATCACCCTTTGTCACCCCTTTGCTATTTATTTCTTACCAGTTTTACCTTCTTTACGTCTGATTACTTCATCAGCGTATTTGATACCTTTTCCCAAGTATGGCTCCGGCTTTCTTACCGCTCTGATGTTTGCAGCATGAATACCGACTATCTCTTTGTCGGCGCCCTTAACCACTATTCTGTTAGGGGTTGGTACTTCGGTTGTTATCCCGGCCGGATCTTCCATTTCTACAGGATGGGAATAACCCATTGTCAGCGTCAGCTTTTTGCCTGCCTTCGCAGCTCTGTAACCTACGCCGTTTATATCAAGTGCCTTCTCAAATCCTTTAGAAACACCTTCAACCATGTTGTTTATGAGAGCCCTTGTAAGTCCGTGTAATGCTCTGTGCATTTTCTCATCGGAAGGCCTCTTCACCAAAATTTTACCATCTTCTATTGATATCTGCATATCTTCATGCATCTTCTTAACAAGCTGGCCCTTGGGACCTTTTACTGTGACTGTATTGTCATCAGCTATTTTTACATCAACTCCCTGAGGAATTGTAACAGGTAATTTTCCTATACGTGACATGCTTGCACCTCCTCTATACGAAAGATTTTACCAAACGTAGCAAAGCACTTCTCCGCCAACACCCTGGAGTCTTGCAGCCTTATCAGTCATAATTCCCTTTGATGTTGAAATGATTGCTATTCCCAATCCTCCAAGTACCTTTGGTACATCTTCATTCTTTGCATATACTTTTAATCCTGGTTTGCTTATTCTCTTAAGTCCAGTTATAACCTTCTGCTTGTTTGATCCATATTTAAGGCTAATCCTTATTGTGCTCTTGCTCCCGTCCTCAATTACCTCGTAGCCTTTAATATACCCTTCATCAAGCAATATTTGCGCAATAGCCTTTTTTATATTGGAAGCAGGAACATCAACAGTTTCGTGTCTAACCGTATTGGCATTCCTGATTCTAGTAAGCATATCAGCAATTGGATCACTTGTAACCATTAATCTTAACCTCCCTTTTACCGTAATCAATGGACATTCTGTCGCTTCCGTCCATTTAGTGCTCAGCACCTTAGGTTATTGACTCAAATCTTGTCTTATATATACTATGGCATCTTCTGCAAGACACCGATCTATAATCTTACCAGCTTGCCTTTTTAACGCCTGGTATTTGTCCCTTATAAGCCAGTTCTCTAAAGCAGATACGGCAGATACCATACTTTCTCAAATAAGCATGAGGTCTTCCACATATCTTACATCTGGTATATGCTCTGGTCTTATACTTTGGAGCTGCCTGCTGCTTTAATACCATTGATTTTTTAGCCACAATTTTACCTCCTTCGCAAAGTTTATCTACTAGCTTGCATAAGGCATTCCGAGGAGCCTCAGAAGTTCTCTTGCTTCCTCATCTGTCTTGGCTGTGGTTACGAATATTATATCCATACCCCTTGTCTTGTCAACTTTGTCAATTTCTATTTCAGGGAATATGAGCTGTTCTTTAACACCGAGAGCATAGTTCCCTCTTCCGTCAAAAGCCTTCGGTGATACTCCTCTGAAGTCTCTAACTCTTGGAAGAGCTATATTTAAAAGCTTATCAACGAATTCGAACATTTTGTCTCCACGTAAGGTAACCTTTGCTCCGATTGACATGCCCTTTCTTACCTTAAACGCCGCAACCGATTTCTTAGCTTTCGTAACAACGGGTTTCTGTCCTGTTATTGTAGCCAAGTCGGAAACTGCTGCATCCAGGCCTTTGGCATTATCCTTAGTATCTCCTAAACCCATATTTATTACTACTTTTTCAAGTTTTGGAATCTGCATCACACTACTATATTGGAACTTCTGCATCAGCGCAGGAGCAACTTCATTCAGGTATTTGTCTTTCAGTCTGGCCATTTCTTGTTTACCTCCCTTCAGAGATTATTAATCCAATATTTCACCGCAAGACTTGCAGTATCTTACTTTTGTATTATCTTCGAGCACTCTGTGTCCAATTCTTACACCCTTTTTGCATTTTTCACACCAAGGCATAACCTTTGAACTGAAAATAGGTGACTCCTGATGTATTATACCGCCCTGCTGCATGTTCTTACCCGGTTTCTTATGCTTTACACTCATGTTTACGCCTTCAACTACGACCTTCTGCTCCTGTGGTAAAGCAATCAATACCTTTGCTTTCTTGCCCTTATCTTTACCGGAGATTACAACAACTGTATCTCCCTTTTTAATTGACAGTCTTCTTGTTTCTGTATTTGCCATTCAACACACCTCCCCTTAAAGCACTTCAGGTGCGAGGGATATTATTTTCATAAAATCCTTATCACGAAGTTCTCTGGCAACAGGCCCGAATATACGGGTTCCTCTTGGCTGCTTGTCGTCTTTTATGATAACTGCTGCGTTGTCATCAAATTTTATATAGCTTCCGTCAGGGCGTCTTAAGCCTTTTACCGACCTTACTATAACTGCTTTTACAACATCACCCTTTTTAACAACACCGCCTGGTGTTGCGTCTTTAACAGAAGCAACTATTATATCTCCAATGTTTCCATACTTTCTATTGGAACCGCCCATAACACGTATGCACAATAGTTCCTTTGCACCGGAATTATCTGCTACGCTTAAGCGTGTTTCTTGTTGAATCATTCAAAACCCTCCTTTCGGAATTTTACTTAGCTCTCTCGATTATCTCAACAAGTCTCCATCTCTTTTCTCTACTAAGTGGTCTTGTTTCCATAATTCTTACTCTATCGCCAATTTTGCACTCGTTATTCTCATCGTGTGCCTTGAATTTTGTTGTTCTCTTCACTGATTTACCATAAAGCGGATGTCTTACTAATGTTTCAATTGCAACAACAATTGTTTTGTCCATCTTGTCGCTTACAACTTTTCCGGTTCTAGTCTTTCTATAATTTCTATCCACGTTTAAACCTCCTTCTTCTTACTTAGCCTCAACTGACTTGAGTTCTTTTTCTCTAAGGATGGTTTTTATTCTAGCAATAGATTTCTTTACGTCCTGAACCCTCATTGGGTTTTCAAGCTGTCCGGTTGCCATCTGAAATCTAAGATTAAAAAGCTCTCCTTTTAATTCAACTAGCTTCTGTTCCAATTCGTTTACTGATAATTCTCGAATCTTGTTAGCTTTCATTTGCTTCACCAACCATTTCCTCAGTTTCCTGGCGGGTTACAAACTTACACCTGATCGGAAGCTTATGCATAGCAAGTCTTAGTGCCTCTCTAGCAGTTTCTTCCTCAACACCCGCAATCTCAAATAACACTCTTCCCGGTTTTACAACTGCAACCCAGAATTCTGGTGCACCTTTACCGGAACCCATACGAGTTTCAGCAGGTTTCTGTGTAACTGGTTTATCCGGGAATATTTTTATCCAAATCTTACCGCCTCTTTTTGTATATCTTGTCATTGCCTGTCTGGCAGCCTCGATCTGGTTGCTTGATATCCAACCTGGTTCTGTAGCCTGAAGTCCGTATTCACCGTATGCAATAACATTTCCTCTTGTTGCTTTACCAGTCATTTTGCCTCTCATTTGCTTACGATGCTTTACTCTTTTTGGCATTAACATTATGCTTCTCCTCCTTCCGTAACTGCTGTATTCAGATTAGCCTGCTCGTTAACACGAGTTTTGGCTTCTGGAAGAACCTCCCCTTTATATATCCAGACCTTAACACCTATACGTCCATAGGTTGTGTGTGCTTCTGCAAATCCGTAATCTATGTCAGCTCTTAAAGTCTGTAGAGGAATTGTTCCTTCACGGTACCATTCGCTTCTGGCAATTTCTGCGCCACCGAGTCTACCGGAGCACATACTCTTTATACCCTTAGCTCCTGCTCTCATTGTCCTCTGCATTGACTGCTTCATTGCCCTTCTGAATGAAATTCTCTTTTCAAGCTGTGCAGCTATATTTTCAGCTACAAGCTGTGCATCCATTTCGGGCACCTTGATTTCCGATATATTTATTGAAACACTCTTGTTGTTTGTGAGCTTTTCCATATCTTTTCTAAGCTCTTCTATGCCGCTTCCGCCTTTTCCTATTACCATACCCGGCTTAGCAACATGGATGTTAACCTTTATTTTCCCAGCGGTTCTTTCTATTTCAATTTTTGAAACCCCAGCCGCATAAAGCTTGGACTTCAGAAACTCTCTTATTTTGTTATCTTCTACAAGAAAATCTGAAAAGTTCTTATCGTCTGCATACCATTTTGTATCCCAATCCTTGATGACACCAACTCTAAGTCCATGTGGATTTACCTTTTGGCCCACTTAAATCCCTCCTTTTACTCTTTTTCCTTAACTGCCAAAGTAATATGGCTAGTTCTCTTGAGGATTCTCACGCCACGGCCCATTGCCCTTGCCATAAATCTCTTGAGTGTTGGTCCCTGGGTGGCATAAACCTCCGATATATAAAGTTTATCAACATTCATACCATGATTGTTTTCAGCGTTTGCCACTGCTGATTTAAGTAGCTTTTCCAATACCGCTGATGCAGATTTTGGTGTGTATCTTAAAATCGCAAAGGCTTCTGAAACCTTCTTACCCCTGATCAGATCTATAACTATATTAACCTTTCTCGAGGATATTCTAACGTACTTAGCTATAGCTCTTGCTTCCACAGGATAACCTCCTTCCGTATTATCGCTCACCTATATTTTAAAATGTGAGTAATTTTTATTTCAGAGCTGTTGACCTTTCTGTGTGATGTCCATGTCCTCTAAATGTCCTGGTTGGTGCGAACTCACCCAGCTTGTGGCCAACCATATCTTCGGTAATATATACCGGAACATGCTTTCTGCCATCATAAACGGCAATTGTATGTCCTACCATTTCCGGAAATATTGTTGAGCTTCTTGACCAGGTCTTGAGCACAACCTTCTTGTTGCTCTTATTCATATCTATAATTTTCTTCAATAACTTTTCATCAACATAAGGTCCTTTTTTTGTAGATCGGCTCATTGAATAGCCTCCTTTCATAAGATGTAGCGTTAAGCTTTACTTATCGTTTCTTCTCTTAACTATGAACTTGCTGGAAGATTTCTTCTTGTTTCTTGTCTTGTAACCAAGTGTCGGTTTACCCCAAGGAGTAACAGGTCCTGGTCTTCCTATTGGCGACCTACCTTCACCACCACCGTGAGGATGATCAACCGGGTTCATTACGGAACCTCTGACAGTTGGTCTCCAACCCATGTGTCTAACTCTTCCTGCGCTACCCAGTCTTATGTTTTCGTGCTCCAGGTTTCCAACCTGACCGATTGTTGCTTTACATTCAAGTCTTACCATTCTAACTTCATTGGATGGTAATCTTACCTGTGCATAATCTCCTTCTTTAGCCATCAGCTGAGCGGAGTTGCCTGCAGCCCTAACCAGCTGTGCACCCTTGCCTGCCTTAAGCTCGATGTTGTGGATTACTGTACCTACAGGAATGTTTCTTAAAGGAAGCGTATTACCAACCTTTATATCTGCATTTTCTGATGAAATAACAGTATCACCAACATTAAGTCCGTTAGGAGCTATAATATATCTTTTTTCGCCGTCTGCATAATGCAGAAGTGCTATGTTCGCTGATCTGTTAGGATCATATTCGATTGATGCAACTGTTGCAGGAACATCAACCTTATCTCTTTTGAAATCGATAACTCTGTATTTTCTCTTGTGTCCGCCGCCTTGATGCCTAACGGTTATTTTACCGTAATTGTTTCTTCCAGCTTTACTTTTTAATATTTCAACCAGGGATTTCTCCGGTTCTGTTTTTGTTATTTCTTCAAAGGTTGAAACCGTCATGTTACGTCTAGCTGGAGAAGTCGGATTATACTTTTTTACTGCCATTTTTTCTCCTCCTTTTTTCGCCTTACTTTTACAGTCCTTCGAAGAACTCGATGCCCTTGCTATCCTTTGTAAGTTTTACAATTGCTTTCTTGTAGCTGGGTCTTCTTCCTTCATATTTTCCCATTCTCTTCATTTTGCCCATGACTCTTACTGTATTAACCTTGTCAACTTTAACTTTGAATACTTCTTCAACTGCATTTTTAATCTCAGTTTTATTGGCATTCACATCTACTATGAAGGTGTATTTCTTGTCTGCCATTTCGCTCATGCTTTTTTCGGTGATTACCGGTCTTCTGATTATATCGTAAGCATTCATTATGCATACACCTCCTCGACTTTTTTAACAGCATCCTTAGTGATTATAAACTTGTCATAATTCAATATGTCATAAACATTCAATGTATTAACCAGTGTTGTCTTTATTCCCTCAATGTTTCTGGCTGACTTAATAACATTTTCATTGTTATCAGCAAGTACTATGAGAGTCTTGCTGTCTACCTTAAGGCTATCAAGCATGCCGACAACCTGTTTTGTCTTTGGTGCATCGAAGTTCAATTCATCAAGAACAACTATGCTGTTGTCTGCAACCTTTGAGCTTAAAGCCGACTTCATTGCAATTCTCTTTATTTTCTTTGGTACCGAGTACCTGTAAGATCTTGGCTTTGGAGCGAACACTATGCCGCCGTGTGTCCACTGAGGCGATCTTATGCTTCCGTGTCTTGCTCTGCCTGTACCCTTTTGTCTCCAGGGCTTGATTCCTCCACCGCTTACCTCTGCTCTGGTAAGCGCTGATTGAGTTCCCTGCCTCTGATTTGCCAGGTACATTTTAACTACCTGGTGCATTGCTTCCACGTTAATGTTTGCACCAAATATATTTTCACTTAACTCAATTTCTCCAACTTGTTTGCCACTTACATTATAAAGTGCTACATTAGGCATTTTACATCCTCCTTTCTACCCCGAACGCTTTATTAAGCTTTCACTGTATCCTTTATCATTACCAGTGAACCTCTTATTCCGGGTACCCCGCCTTTTACAAGTATGAGGTTTTTTTCCTGATCAACCTTCACAACTTCGAGGTTTAACACTGTTGTATTCTCTGCGCCCATATGGCCCGGAAGCTTTTTACCCGGGATAGTTCTTGATGGGTCTGATGATGCACCCATTGAACCTGGTGCCCTGTGGAACTTTGAGCCGTGTCTCATTGGTCCCCTGTGCGCATTATATCTTTTGATAACGCCCGCATATCCTTTGCCTTTTGATACGCCGCTGACGTCTACCCTTTCGCCTTCCTTGAATACATCAGCCTTTATTTCCTGTCCTACTTCGTAGGAAGCTGCATCTTCAAGCTTAAGCTCTCTAAGATATCTCTTAGTAGCTATCTTTGCTTTTTCAAAGTGTCCTTTTATTGGCTTCAGTATGTTGCTTACTGTCTTTTCTTTACCCTCATTGTCTTTAACCTTCCTGAGCTTTTCCTTAACATCCTCGAAACCAACCTGTATAGCTGCATATCCTTCGTTTTCAACAGTCTTTTTCTGTACTACAACGTTTGGACCAGCTTCTATTACAGTTACCGGAACTGCTTTGCCCTCTTTGTCGAATATTTGGGTCATCCCAATCTTTTTCCCAATTATTGCTTTTTTCATTTCTGTTTACACCTCCAAAATTTACAGCGGACCGCTATGCGGTCATACTAAATTTATTTCGCCTTTTCGTGCTTCGAAGCCTTGGCTGAGCCCATTGCCCAACGCCTATTGCCCCGTGCCCGATCTTAGAGCTTTATTTCAATGTCAACACCAGCGGGCAGGTCAAGTCTCATAAGTGAATCAACTGTCTTCGGTGTTGGGTTCAATATGTCGATCAGTCTCTTATGAGTTCTCATCTCGAACTGTTCTCTTGAGTCTTTATACTTGTGCACTGCACGAAGTATTGTGACTATTTCCTTCTCGGTCGGCAGCGGCACAGGACCTGATACTTTAGCGCCTGTTCTTTTTGCGGTTTCAACTATTTTCTCCGCTGACTGGTCAATTAATATGTGATCGTATGCCTTCAACCTGATCCTTATTTTCTGTTTTGCCATTTTTTAATTCCCTCCTTTTTCTCGCACGCTTTAATTTAATTACGTGCAACCCCATACTGTTATACACTCACCCGGGTGTGTTCTAATTTTTTATTTGGCGCCTAGGCTTTAAGCCATGGCACCTCAATGTTTTCACCCTATTCTGGCTCGTATATCAGTAGGGCCGCCCGATTTCTAGACACGGACATTGCTCGGTAAGAATTCGCCGGCCGCTTGGGAAACCTCCGGCCGTGCTTATCCAGAATACACCTGATGCTACAGGCTTAATCTGCAACCTCTTACTTCATCGCATGTTAAGTTTCGCAACCTTATATATTTTATAACATTTTGGGACAAATTTCAATACCTTTTCAGTACTCGCAAAAAAATTAGTATAATACAGCCCTAAAGGACTAGGAAAAAAATCCTAGTCCTTGAACTGAATAATTTGCTTTAGAGCTGTTCTCTGCAGTCGGGCCATGGACAATGGGTTTGAGCCGGGCTTCGAAGCCTTTGCTCAACCTATTGCCTATTACCTATTGCCCCGTGCCTTTTGCCTTATTATTCTATTATTGAAGCAACAGCGCCTGATCCAA
>JBLNDG010000108.1:0-9286 GCA_050261415.1 Caulobacteraceae bacterium
AAAGATGCATTGGATCAGGTTGAAGACAAGAGACTTATTTTGGGACCAGGATGCTGTGTTCCGCTTTATGTCAATGAAGACAGGTTTGATGTTGCAAAAAGGCTCCTTAAGTCATTGTAATAATTTGAGATTTGGTAGATACCTTTTACAGGAGGTTTTAAGAAATGGAATTGCAAAGCTACTTTAAAAGATTCAGAGAAAATACAATCGGATACAACGAAAAATTTAGATCATACTATGGCGATGTTAGAATGGTTTATGCCGATTGGACAGCTAGCGGACGGCTATACAGGCCAATTGAGGAAATAATTATTGGAAAATTTGGGCCTTTTGTCGGGAATACACATTCACAGTCCAGTGAGACTGGCGCGATAATGACACAGGCATACCATATTGCTCACAACAATATAAAAAAGCACGTGAATGCAGGGCAGAACGATGTTATCATAACCGCAGGTTCGGGGATGACAGGAGTTGTAAATAAGCTGCAGAGGATTTTGGGGCTGAGGGTAAGTGAAAAACTCCGCCCGTATTTAAATATTCCCGATAACTTAAGACCTATTGTATTTGTTACACATATGGAGCACCATTCCAACCAGACTTCATGGCTTGAGACCATAGCTGATGTTGAGGTAATACCTCCAGACAGCAATGGTCTGGTTGATCCAAACAATCTCGAGATGCTTTTGGAAAAATATAAAGAACGAAAATATAAGATAGGTTCTTTTACTGCATGCTCCAATGTTACGGGAATACGTACTCCATATTATGAGTTGGCTAAGCTTATGCACCAAAATGGAGGAATTTGCTTTGTTGACTTTGCCGCATCAGCTCCATATGTTAATATTGATATGCATCCCGATGATCCGGACAAAAAGCTGGATGGCATATTCTTTTCACCCCACAAGTTTCTGGGCGGCCCTGCCACATCGGGAGTGGTTGTTTTTGATTCAAGCTTATACTCAAATAGGGTACCTGATAATCCGGGCGGTGGTACGGTAGACTGGACAAATCCATGGGGTCAACACAGATTTTCATCTGACATAGAGATCCGTGAGGATGGAGGAACCCCTGGTTTTTTACAAGCAATAAAAGCTTCACTTTGCATAGAACTTAAAAATAAAATGAAAGTCGATAATATATTAAAGCGTGAAAAGGAATTGATGAATATACTGTTTGATGGGCTTACCGATGTTAAGGGGCTTCATATTCTTGCAGGAGATATTCGTGATCGGCTTGGGATTTTGTCCTTTTATGTTGAGAATATTCATTTCAACCTAATGGTAAAATTACTTAACGACAGGTTTGGTATTCAGTCAAGAGGCGGATGCTCATGTGCCGGTACATATGGCCATTATTTGCTGAATATTGATAGGAATAAATCACAGAAAATAACAAACATGATTGATTCAGGCGATTTTTCTAAAAAACCGGGCTGGGTAAGGCTATCGGTGCACCCGATAATGACAGATGAAGAGGTTAGGTACATAGCAGATGCGGTGAAGGAAACAGTAAAGAACTTTGATAAATGGCAAAATGACTATGTTTACAACCCTAAATCAAATGAGTATCAAAATATTCATTCAACTCAACAAGACGCTGTAATAAAAGAATGGTTCTATTTTGTATGACCATAATAATAAAAACAGTATGGTAATAACCATACTGTTTTTATTATTAGTAGTCGTTGAGCTTCCTATATAGAGTAGTAATACTTATACCCAGTTTTTCGGAGATTTTACGCTTACCCTCTGTAGTATCACCATATACACTCAGAAGTTTTTTTAGTAATCTTTTTTCATAGTCTTTGGCCATTTCATCCAAGCTTCTTAAATTATTGATTTCCAGGGATTCAGTACTGATGAATTCCTCAGATCTTTCCATCTTGAAATTTTTCAGGAAATACTCCGGTAAATCTTCTATACCTATTTCATCATCAAATGAAAAGTTAATGGCATATTCCAGTACGTTTTCCAGCTCGCGCACGTTGCCGGGCCAGCTATAGTTCAGGAATTTTTCTTCTACATCCTTGGAAATACGCTTTTGGGATTTATTCATTTTCTTACACAGTTTTTTGATTATATATTCAGAGCACAAAAGGACATCCTCGCCCCTATCCTTTAAGGAAGGCAGATGCAAGGGTATAACATTCAATCTGTAGAACAAATCTTCCCTGAATTCATTCCTTTTTATCATTTCTTCAAGGTTTTTATGAGTTGCAGAAATTATACGTACATTTACACTCGTTGGAGTGGAGCCGCCTATCCTGTCTATTTTCTTTTCCTGCAGGACTCTCAATAGCTTTGCCTGTAAGTGAAGTGGAAGGTCTGCAATCTCATCAAGGAATAATGTGCCATTGTTGGCTTGTTCGAACTTACCTATTTTCCCTTTTTGGCTTGCTCCGGTGAAGGAGCCTTTTTCATAACCGAAGAGCTCGGATTCAATTAGATTTTCCGGAAGAGTAGCGCAGTTTATAGCAACAAAGGGACCATCTTTCCTAAAACTGGCATTATGAATGGACCTTGCGAATAATTCTTTTCCGGTACCGCTTGTCCCATGAAGGAATATGGTGGAGTCGGACTTGGCTGCGATTTTTGCCTTATCTATCACATCCTGCATTACTTGGCTGCGCCCGATTATGTTCTCAAAAGTAATTACATTATCGTTATTGTAAGTCATGGCAACGTTGATTATTTCGTCTAAAGCATCAAAGTTGATAAGCGTAGAGATGTTTTTCTTATCAAGTATTATATAATTTACCTTATAGAGTACTTTAAGGGTTTTATTTTCTATTCCCCAATTGCCTATCAATTCTTTATTATTCGTTTCCTCAACCTTAAAATTCTTGATAATATCGCCTATTCTCTTATTAATGATCCTATTGGCAGAGAAGTTGATATTCAAGGTCCTTATAGCCTTGGAATTTATATGAATAATTCTTTGTTCCTTGTTCAGGATGATAATACCCCTGTTGATAGAGTTTATTATTCCGTTTATTTCGGCAATACTTATATTGAGCCTGTTTACCATCCTGATGCTCGCTATTTCTTTTTCGATACTTTCGGCAAAATGCTTAAGCATATCCATGTATTCTTCTTTTTTGCTCACCATAAGCTCATCCTGAGCCGGATTAAAGGATGCAAAGCATACAACGCCGACAATTTCTCCTTCAACCTTAATCGGATAAATCATGCTCTTGCTCTCTTTGCATGTATCTGAATTTTTGCAAGCACGGCATACAGGTCTGTCCTTATCATATATATTCAATTCCGGTATTCCGCTTTTTAATACTTTTGCAAATAATGAGTTTTCAGGGCTGCTTTCATTTATGCGGTGGTAGAAATCACCCGTTCCTGCAATCCTTAAAAGATTCTCATCTACGACAGTGGTCTCAACATTGAGTATGGATGAAAGCGATTCCGACAGAGATTGAACTTTATCGTCAATAAGCTTCAAATATGACATATACGTAACCTCCGATACTATATCGTAATCAATATGGCATAAGACTTGCAAAGTAATTATGTAAAATAATCAATAAATAGAAATATAAAAATTAGTATGTACATAAATTTTATTAGCAAGGATGGTACCAATGTCAAAAAATTCCAAGCTTCTAATACAAAAAAACTATATATAGATAGCTTATCACAAGATTCTTACAATTAAAAGAGCTTACAAAAATAATAGATACAGACAAAAAAACCCCAAAATTGATAAATTTTAATATTGGTACATAGTATGGTATAAGCAATAATAGCCAGAGCACACAGGGTGCAACCAGCGGTTGGAATAACAAGAAAAAGTGGATTACATTCCTTGACTTTATATATAATCAGTTTTATAATTAAAATATAGGTAAATCATATTTTACTATTAGTAAAAGGGGGATTTATATGAAAACCAGAAAACTATTAATGATACCAGGACCAAGTCCTGTAGTTAGGTCCATCCAGGACCAGATGGGAAGAGAAACTGTTGCTTTCGGAGATCCGGCTTTTGTAAAGGATTTCAAAGAGCTTTTGGAGGATCTTAAGACTTTGCTTCACTGCAGCGGAGAAGTTTTTGTTGTTGCAGGTACAGGCACTATGGGCATGGAAATGGCAATAGCCAATACAACAAAGAGGAACGACAATATGTTGATAGTATCCCACGGATTTTTCGGAGACCGCTTCATCGACCTTTGCAAAAGAAAGGGTTTGAATGTAGATGTAATCTCCAGCGAATGGGGAGAAATAGTACCTGTTGAAAAAATAAGGGAAAAACTCAAAGAGAAAAAGTATGCGGCAATGACTGTTACCCATGTTGATACTTCTACAGGAGTATGCGCTCCGGTAGCTGAAATCGGCAAGATGATGAAGGAATTCCCTGAGACCATGTACATAGTTGATGGGGTTTGTGCTACCGCAGGAGAACCTGAATATGTAGATGAAATGGGAATAGATGTTTTATTTACAGGTTCCCAGAAAGCCTTTGGAGTTGCACCCGGTCTGACAATGCTCTGGACCAGCCAGAGGGCTCTTGAAAGACGCAAGAGCTTGGGTGACATACCTGAATTCTATATAGACTTTGAAAAATGGCTTCCGATAATGAGGGATACTTCCAAGTATTATGCAACACCTGCCGTTAACTTAATATGGGCATTGAAGGAATCCGTAAGGATTATAAAGGAAGAGGGAATGGAAAACAGGTACAACAGGCATAAGAAGAATGCAATAGGCATGCAGGCGGCATTGGAAACCTTAGGCTTTAAAATACTGGCTAAGGAAGGCCATAGAGCAGTTACATTATCCAACCTGGTATATCCCGAAGGAACTGATGATGCAAAATTCAGAGGGTTATTGGCAGAAGAAGGCATACAGGTGGCAGGAGGACTTGCTGCCTATGCCGGAAGAATGTTCAGGCTTGGGCATATGGGCAATGTAGATAAGCACGATCTGGTTTCTGTTATTGCTACTATAGAAAGAGCATTATACAGAGCAGGTATGCCTGTGGAATTTGGAAAAGGCGTTGGAATACTGCAGAAACATCTGACAGAGTAGATAGAAAAATGAGCTATGAGGAGGGCACTTATCCGTTATCGGATAAGTGCTTTTCTCTTTTTCTGATAAACGAGTAGGAGCATTAGTTCTACCTTAATTTGCTATGCTCCGTTAACGAGTTTCATAAAAGGCTTCCTAGGTCGTTAAGATGCTTCAATAGAAGCCTTTTTTATAAACTTGAGAATTAATTGTTGATTCTTGGTATTATAATAGTAAAATAGAATACGGGCACTATATAATTAGTCTTAAAGACAGAAAAGAGGAAAAGCATTATGGTACAAAACGAAAATGAGGTACTTGGCAAATCCAAAAAGACGACAAGCACTATTGTACTTTACGTTTTTGCAGTAGTTGTGGCAGTCGCAGCAGCTGCATATTTTATTAACAATATTATTTTATTCAATAGTGTTGTTAATCAATATGTTGCTCAGGGATATCCTAAAGCTGACGTTATAAAACAATTGGTACAGTCACAGCTATTCCCCGGGATAGTTGAGCCTATTGTTGTTTATGGCGGTATAGCAGCTCTTTTATTTGCTGCAGGCGCAATTAATCAGAAGGTTAATAATTGTTTGGCGCTGCTTACAAAAAATGAGGTTAGTGAAGATGCTGAAGAAGGTATTTTAGAAAATGACGCTGTTGAATCAGAAAATACTGAAATGGAAGCTGTAGAAACAGAAGCTGAAGAAGCTGATGACAACAAACCTGCTGAATAATACGGGAGCAAGTGCACATGCAAAAGGACTTATCTATAACGGATAAGTCCTTTTGCATGTCTGCAAATGTTAAATCATTCAGCCTGGCCTGATTTTGCCTGGGCTTCCTGTATCTTGACCTTGGTGTTTTCTATTTCGGTGTACTTGGCAGTAAGATCGCCTAGGAGTTTTTCCACTGCCTCACTGGGAAAATCTTCGCCTTTGGAGTAAGCATTATAAACTGCCTCACCAATTTCGAGTTTATATTTTTTGATTTCCCCTTCAACTTGTGTAATATGAAGTTTCAATTTGCCTACTTCCACCATTTCCTGTGACTTGCTTCCGATAACCTGGGCAGTGCTTGCTGCTTTTTCCTGAAGATTCTTCAAAAAGCTCATATCTCATAGCCCCCTTACATTTTTGGAGTATTTGGTTGTTATTATTCCCCACAGAATGGAAATGTCCCGCCTATGCAGTATAAATTCACATATATAATATATGTGGAAAAACTGAGGATGTGCATAAATTCACAGATATATGGATCTTTTTTTTATGACAATCACACTCCTTTTGCGGTTGAATATAATGTATTATCTCATGTTTATTCATAGACCCGGGAATAAGGAAAAACCAAGCCTGGGAGGGCGCGGAGAAAAACCTGTGGTTTCAAATAGCGGATAATCTTTATAAAAGGGGAGTGAGTCTGGTGAGGAAATTGAGGGTAGTCTTGGCTGTACTGGTTGTGATTGCACTTGTAGTGTCACTTGTCGGATGCGGCAATAATGTAAAAAAAACGGACGGCAGTCTTACTGTTGTAAAAGTTGCTTTTGATGACGCACCATCGGAAGCGGGTATAATACTGGGCGATAAATTAGGTTATTTTGAACAGCAGGGGATTAAAATCGAGTATGTAAAATTCAACTCGGGAGCGGATGAACTTTCCTCGATAGCGGCCAATCAGGTAGATGTGAGCCGTGGAATTATTAATGCAGGTCTGTTCAATGCTGCTAACCAGGGGATAAATATCAAGCTTGTGGCTGATGGGGGACACAATATTCCCGGGAAAGGATATTTTCAGATTGCGCTGAAGAAAGGACTCGGCTCTAAATATAAGGATTATAAGGATATGAAGGGCATGCGTGTTGCAATAGCATCAATCGGTTCAATAAATGAGCTGTTTGTGCAGAAAGCACTGGAAAAAGGCGGACTTACAAAGGACGACATAACCATTGTAGTGGTGGATTCCTTCCCGGATATGCTTACTGCAGTAGCCAACGGAAATGCAGATGCAACCATGCAGATTGAACCGCTTATAACCAAGGGTGTAAATGAAGGCATTCTGGAATGGTGGAAGGACCCGGACGAATATGCCAAAGGGGAAGAAATATCCGTACTGATGTACAGCCCCGAGTTTGTAAAAAACCGTGATCTGGGAAACCGGTTCATGATAGGCTATCTGCAGGGTGTCCGCGCATATAATGATGCATTGATTACAGGTGACAAGGATAGAGACAAAATTATTGATATCCTTACCAAAACCACTTTTGTAAATGATCCTGAAATATTCCGGAATATGAAGCCTCCAGGGCTGGACCCCAATGGGTACGTTCTTAGAGACGGTGTAATTGCGGATATGAATTGGTATATGAAGCAAGGCCTTGTGAAACAGGAAGCAGATATCGACAAGCTGATAGACAACAGTTATGTTGAGAATGCCCTTAAAATATTGAAGGAATACCGAAAATAGGAATGAGGGATGAAAATGATAGATGAAAGGGTTGCGGTTGCAGGCTTAAAAAAAAACAGCAGAAATTCACAATAAGCAGCAATAATCAAAGGAGAACACTTTCAATCATTTCTCCTGTGCTACTGCTCTTAATTTGGGAAATACTTGTGAAACTAGGGCTTCTGGACAGTCTGTTCTTCCCTCCGCCGTCCAGGGTAATAATGACAATGTGGGAGATGACAAGGAGCGGGCTGTTGTTTTCCGATATTGGCATAAGTATATACAGGATTTTTGGAGGGTTTCTTCTGGGAGCAGTTCCTGGTTTGATTATAGGATTGACAATGGGGCTTTTTCCAATGGTAAAGGCTTTTATGGATCCGATCGTAGCAGCGACCTACCCCATACCGAAACTGGCATTGATGCCTCTCATTATGATATTATTCGGTCTGACGGAATTGGAGAAGATGGTGATAATTGCCCTGGGGACGTTCTTCCTCGTCCTGATAAACACGGTGGCAGGGGTTGTCAACCTTGACAGCATATACATGGATGTAGCCAAGAACTATGGTGCGAGCAAGAAGGATTACTACCTGACCGTGGCCTTTCCCGGAGCAATGCCGATGATATTCACCGGAATCAAGCTTGGAATGGGTATGGCACTGCTGCTTATTGTTGCTGCCGAGATGAATGGGGCTAACGCCGGCATAGGTTATAGGATATGGGAATCCTATGCGATATTCAACATTCCGGAAATGTTTGTATCCTTTATAGTCATGTCCCTGCTTGGGTATGTATTCACAGTGTTTTTGGATGAAATGGAACGGTGGATTATTCCTTGGAAAAGAGATTAAGAGGTTTGATGCTTTATGAATGAATCGAATATTTTGCAATTGAATAAGAAGGACGATTCCCGGAAGAAAGACACCAGTAAAGTCAAAATAAGAATAGAAAACCTAGGCAAGGAATTCAAAATGAAAAATGACAGAATCGTTGCCTTCAGAGATATAAACCTTCGTATCAGGGAGGGGGACTTCTGGTGCTTTGTCGGCCCCAGCGGGTGCGGCAAGACAACACTTCTCAGGGTGTTGGCCGGACTTGAGGAACAGACCTCCGGAAAGCTTGAAATATATCATCAGGATGAAGAAAAACCTTTAAACTCAATGGTTTTTCAAGAGCATGCCATTTTCCCATGGATGACAGTAAGGGATAATATCGCTTATGGTTTGAGAAATAGAAGGCTGCCCAAAAATGCCATCAAGCAGGTAGTTGACGAATATATAGAAAAAACCGGTCTTCAGAAATTTGCGAAAGCATATCCGAACCAGCTTTCCGGTGGAATGAAGCAGAGGGTGAGTATTGCCAGGGCTTTTGCTAATGACCCCGAAATACTTCTTATGGATGAGCCCTTTGCATCTCTGGATGAGCAAAACCGGCTCATACTTCAGCAGGAGCTGCTGCAGATATGGGAAAGCAACCGCAAGACGGTGGTTTTTGTTACCCACAGCATTGATGAAGCAATTTTCCTGTCTGACTATATCATGCTGATGACGGCACACCCGGGAGTGGTAAGGAATATTTATAACGTCAATATAGAAAGACCCAGGGATATGTCTGCGATACGCAATCTGCAAAGCTTTAACAACCTGTTTACCACCATCTGGTCCGAGCTGAAAGAAGAAGTAAAGCGTTAACAATATATAAAAGGAGCTGTCGCACTAGCGATTGAAAAATCGCTGGTGCACAGCTCCCTTTTTACATGTTTTACGAAAATTATCAAGGTATTTGTAAATCAAATCCAGATAATCTCTTAAAAAAGGTATACT
>JBLNDG010000109.1:0-19217 GCA_050261415.1 Caulobacteraceae bacterium
TGGGGAAAGCTACAGGTTTAAGCAGGCTCTTTCGAAGCATACAGATGTAGACTAATTTTTTTATGAATTGGTGGCCTAATTTTACTCCGGTAACTGGCCTAAATTTTTATTGACATTAACACCAGACTATTCCTTGTCCAACTTAGGTATAAAAAATTATTAACCATATAGCTTTAATGCTATATCAATATAATACTAGGAGGAATAAATGTGTATAAGGAAAAAGTTGGAACTGTAACCGAAAGCGAAAAGGATTTGCTTACGCAGGTATACGAAAGAAAATCCGCATTGCAGGAACTAATGCTAGTACTTGATAATTCTATGGTAATCGATGATACAGAGCGAAATGGGATATATCAGAGAATTGTGGATGATCTAACTATTACCAATAAAAACTTTGACAAGGTATGAAAAGACCTGGCAGTAAAATATCAGTGGAAAGCCGCTAACAACGGGCAATGGCAAATAGACTTCAAAACAAACGAAATTTTCTTGGTAATAAACAGCTAGTTTGTATTATTCTTAACACAAATATTATATGACAAATTGCATAACAAATACACCCCTTAAGTTATCCTTTGGGGGTGTATTCATATACATAAGTTTTTCCCTATTTGTGTTTTGTCTCTCCGAGATATGCCTTCTTTATATCCGGGTTGGCAAGCAGCTCCTGTCCCGGACCTTTTATAGTTATTCTTCCCGTTTCCATTACATAGCCTGTATCAGCCACATGCAGAGCAGCATTTGCGTTCTGCTCAATCAGCAGTATTGTTACCCCCTGCTTGTGGATCTCCCTGATAATATTGAATATTTCCTTAACAATCAAAGGTGCAAGGCCTAATGACGGCTCATCCATCATCATGAGCTTCGGTCTGGACATAAGTGCCCTTCCGACTGCAAGCATCTGCTGCTCGCCGCCGGATAATGTGCCGGCAAGCTGCCATGTCCTTTCCTTCAGCCTTGGAAATAGGCTGAACACCCACTCCATATCTTCTTTTATACTCTTTTCGTCCGTCCTTGCAAATGCTCCTATCTTCAGATTTTCAAGTACTGAAAGGTTTGGAAATACTCTTCGTCCTTCAGGAACCAATGTTATTCCATTTCTTACCATATCCTTGGTTTTCATTTCCAGCAGGTTTTTCCCCATGTAGTTTATTGTCCCGTTTTTTGGCTTTACAAGTCCCATTATTGATCTCAGGGTTGTACTCTTTCCTGCACCATTAGCTCCTATAAGGGTAACTATCTTGCCTTCCTCAACTTCCAGGCTTATACCCTTTAAAGCTTCAATACCGCCATAAGCTACAACCAAATTATCAATCTTAAGCATCTTCTTCCACCCCCAGATAAGCTTCTATTACCTTTTGATTATTCTGTATCTCATAGGGGCTTCCCTGGGCAATGGTAATTCCGTAGTCAAACACATAAATCCTGTCGGATATGCCCATGACGACCTGCATATGGTGCTCTATCATAAATATGGTCAGATCATACTCTTCCCTGATTTCCTTGATAAAATGGGTCAAGTCTTCAGATTCTCTGGGATTCATACCTGCCGCCGGTTCATCAAGAAGCAATACAGACGGTTCTGTCGCAAGTGCTCTTGCAATTTCAAGCCTTCTCTGCTTTCCGTAGGGAAGGGAACTTGACTTCTCGTCTTTATGATCGATAAGCCCTACTCTCTCAAGAAGCTTCAGGGACTTCTCAACCATTGCCTTTTCTTCCCTCTTATACCTGGGAAGTTTAAATATTGCTTCGAGGAAGTTTGACTTTACCCTCAAGTGGTTTGCAATAAGAACATTGTCCAGTACACTCAAATCCTTAAACAGCCTGATGTTCTGGAATGTCCTTGCAATACCCAGTCCTGTTATCTGGTCAGGTCTCATGCCTGTAATATCTTTTCCGTTAAATATAACCTTACCTTTTGTAGGTGTATAAACACCCGTTATCATGTTAAAGGCCGTTGTCTTGCCGGCTCCGTTAGGGCCTATGAGCGCCACAATTTCGCCTTTATTGAGCTCAAGATTGAAATCCTTAACAGCGGTCAAACCGCCGAACTGCATTGTAATGTTATCTGTCCTAAGCACGCTCATTTTTTGTACCTCCTTTTGCAAGAGGTTTTATTAGAAGCTTATCCCAGCTGAATTCCCTTGTTCCCATGAGTCCATTCCTGAAGAACAGTACGACTACCATGAGAAGTATGGAGAATACAACCATCCTCAATCCTGGTAATGCCGGTATTGATGCGAACATCTGCTCATCCAGGAATCTCAGTGCTTCTTGCGCAATAGTGATAATAAAAGCTGATATTATTGTTCCTGTAACACTGCCCATTCCTCCAAGTACTATGATAAGAAGTATGTTGTATGTCGTCGTGAACCTGAACATTAAAGGATCGATAGCACCGATGAGGTTGCCAAGAAGGCCGCCGCCTATTCCCGCAAAAAAGGCACCTATGGCAAAGGAAAGCACCTTGTGCTTGAACAGGCTTATGCCCATGCTCTCGGCAGCTATTTCATCTTCCCTTATGGCTTTGAAGGCTCTTCCATAGCTGCTGTTTATAAGGGATACCAATATATAAATGGTAACTATAGCGGTACCGAAGCTCCAATATAGATTGGTGGTTACCGGTATGCTCTTGAGACCCAGGGCTCCGTTTGTCACGGTCTGTGTATTTGTGAATATAACTCTTATTATCTCGCCAAAGCCCAGAGTAGCAATAGCAAGATAGTCTCCCTTCAGTCTCAGTACCGGAGCACCTATCAAAATGGCTATGATAGTTGAAAATACACCTGCCAATATAAGTGACGGCAGGAATGGACATACAACATTCTCCAAAAATGGAGTTATCGGCTTAAGAAAGAAGTTCATCTGCTTTGTAGAAACAGACATGGTCAGAAGTGCGGTCGTATATGCGCCTACAGCCATGAAACCAGCATGTCCCAATGAAAACAATCCTGTAAAGCCGTTTATAAGGTTCATGCTGAGTCCAAGTATCGTATAAATCGCACAAAGGTTAAGTATTCGCAGTATATAGGAGTCCAAAGTGTTATTGGCTATAAATAATAACAGGACTAAAACAACTATGGCGGTTATCGTTAAAATCATATTTCTCTTCTTCATAGCTTACACCTTCTCCGAAATTTTTTCTCCCATTATGCCGGTAGGCCTGAACAGGAGTATTAGGATAAGCAGAATAAACGAGAAGGCATCTCTATAACCGCTAAACTCCGGCAGAAATGCAACCAGCATTATTTCGCCTATTCCAAGTATAAAACCGCCAATTACCGCACCCGCAATGTTCCCTATACCACCAATAACTGCAGCAATAAAGCATTTAATTCCCGGCATCACACCCATCAAAGGCAATATGCTCGGGAATTTAAGTCCCCACATAATTCCTCCTACTGCTGCAAGCATTGAACCTATTCCAAAAGTAAAGGATATTGTCCTGTTAACATCTACACCCATTATACCTGCAGTTTCCATATCTTTGGATACTGCTCTCATTGCCATACCGCTCTTTGTCTTATTGATCAGGTACATAAGCACAAACAAAAGGGCTACTGTTACAACAGGGATCATAAATGTAAGCATCTGAATGTGCACATTCCCTATTTTCACCATATTGGTAAAAAGAGCAACCTGCGGAAAGGTCTTCGGTCTTCCGCCATATATAACTATTGCAAGATTTTCCAATAAAAATGAAGCGCCTATTGAAGATATAAGAATTGAAATCTTCGGAGCTTCCCTTATCGGCTTGTAAGCCAAAGCTTCTACCCCAATACCCAATACTCCGGTAAGGACAATCGCAATAATAAATGAAAAATACCATGGCATTCCAAAAGTAACAATCCCAAAGAATGCAAAGTATACTGCCATCATGAATATATCACCGTGAGCAAAGTTAATAAGTCTCAATATACCGTAAACCATTGTATAACCAATGGCTATCAATGCATATAGGCTCCCCAGCGATATACCGTTGGCTAAATGCTGAAAAAACATTTCCAGGGACATATATTCACCACCTAAGATAAAAAGTCGGCTCACGCCGCTTTGTCCTAACCATAAAACGCACTTCCTCCCATTAAGGGAGGAAATGCATCTTATGCTCTTTATTCCTATAGTACATATGGGGAAGGTTTATTTCCAACTATTTAGTAGGTTCTACCACATCCATGAATGTGAATTTTCCACCTTTAATTGTCTTAAGAACTGCGCTCTTTACAGCGTTTCTGTTTTCATCAAAGTTTACAACGCCTGCAGCACCCTGGAAGTCTTTTGTAGCAACCAATGCCTGCTGGATCTTGACCGGATCAGCTGAGCCAGCTGCTTCAATAGCCTTCAATATGATGAGGTAAGCATCATAAGCGAGAGCTGTAACTGCTGCAGGTTCTTTATTGTATTCTGCCCTGTAGGCATCCAGGAACTTAGTAGATTCAGCAGTTATCGGCTTTTCTGTTGCGAAGAATGTTGAGAAAACAACGCCTTCAACAGCATCCTGGCCGATATCTATGAATTCCGGAGTTTCCCAAGTATCACCGCCAATAAAAGGAGTTGTTATTCCAAGCTGCCTTGCCTGCTTAATAAGCAGAGCGGATTCTGTAAAGTTACCGGGAGCAAATATTACATCAGCATTCAGTGCCTTTATGTTTGTAAGCTGTGCTGTGAAGTCCTGGTCACCTGTATTGTAGTTGGCAATTCCGAGTATGCTGTTTTCATCACCGGTAAGCTTTTTGAAATTATCTGCAAAAAACTTTGCAAGTCCAACTGCATAGTCATTAGATACTTCCTGGATTATTGCCGCTTTCTTAGCACCAAGCTTTGTGAAAGCATAGTTTGACATTACTGTTCCCTGAAACGGGTCGATGAAACAAACCCTGAAATAAAACTCATTGCCCTGAGTAACAAGTTGATTTGTGCAGGATGTGCCCATTGCAGGAACCTTTGCCTTCTTTACTATATCTCCAGCTGCCATTGCAAGTGAACTTCCCCAGCTTCCAATGATCGCAGATACTTTGTCCTTTTCAACCAGTCTTGCTGCAGCTGTAGCAGCTTCAACCTTATCCGACTTATTATCCACCAGAACGAGTTCAACCTTCTTGCCAAGCACCTCAGGATACAACTTGTTGGCAAGCTTTATTCCTTCGATTTCAAGAGCCCCGCCGGCTGCGTTAGCACCAGTCATAGGTTCAAATACACCTAGTTTTATTACATCTGATGCCGGAGCCGCAGCTTCTCCACCCTGAGTTGAAGCGGGTTTGGCACACCCTGTAAGTACCAGGGATAATGCCATTACAAGCACTAATGCTAAGGATAACGCCTTTTTCATATTATTCCTCCTTCTCACTTTTAACCAAAAAAGATTTCAAACAAAACAATAAATAAGAATTCTGATACCTTCCCCATTTGAGTGTTATCAGGTTTTATAAATCACTTCCTTCTTTCAAAAATCACCTCCGGAAAATAATTCTCGATATGAAAAAAAACTAAGCTACAATATCCCTGAAAGAGACAAACTGCGGCTTAGAATTCTCTAAATGATCACACTTATCGCTATGTAAATTTTCCACCCATATATATAAATAAAAACAAATTCAGAAGTGCGTATTATTCATCTAATATACTATATTAAGTTCTAATATTTATATATTAGTCTTTGTATAAAAATATAATATAATATATTAACTTGATAGTCAAATAATTTTAAATATTGCATCAAATTTGTCATTTCCCAGTTTTCACGCAATTTATGTTAACGTCCCGAATACTAAGGCTGCAATAATTATTACCATGAGTATGACAAGAAGCTTCCATACAAACTTCAGCCAACGGTCATAAGAAACTCTGGCAACTGCCAGACCACCCATTACCACCGCACTTGTGGGTGTAATAAGGTTCACTATACCGGATGCCGATTGATAAGCTGTTATGACTACGTGCCTGGCAACCCCTGCAAAATCGCCCAGAGGAGCCATTATAGGCATCGAAAGTGTTGCCAGTCCTGAGGTAGATGGTATCAGAAAAGACATTGGTATATAAAATAGATATGCCATTATCGCAAACGCTACAGAGCCGGTTCCTGCCAGTGTCCTTTCACCGAGATTCAACACTGTATCCGTTATGTTCCCCGCATTCATTACTATTGTAATACCTCTGGATACACCGACTATTAAAGCAACGCTCAGAAGGTCCTTCCCTCCATCAATGAAAGACCCTACAAGCTCTTTTTCATTAAAGCCCGCTGCCAATCCAATAATTATCGCCGAAGTCAGGAAAAGTGCGGTGAGCTCTCCGAACCACCAACCCAGAGTAGGTATAAAGGTTATATTAATATCTGAAAAAGGTATGACTCCGAATATCATTATAATAAAGGTCAGTCCAAACAGGAACAGTATTAGTTTTCTTTTGCCCGTGAGCTCCGGAAAGCCGCTTTCATCAGGATGCGCAAGGAAATGCTTTTCATTATCAGTTTTCATATCATATACAATGGATTTGCTTGGGTCTTTTTTGACCTTCCCGGCATATCTCATTACATAAAGTATGGCAGCCAGTTCACCTGCGACAAGAATAAGCAGTCTGAGAAAAATACCTTCACCCATTGATATTCCTGCAAATCCCGAAGCAATTCCCGTGGCAAAGGGATTTACTGTAGAACCCAACACCCCTACCCCGGCCCCCAGCATTATGACTCCCACAGCAGTAACGGCATCATAACCGGCTGCAATAAATACAGGTAGCAAAAGCGGGTAAAACGCAATGGTCTCTTCTGCCATGCCGAAGCTGGTACCGCCAAGGGAAAACAATATCATAAGCATGGGTATCATCCATTTTTCTCTTCCTTTAAGCCCCCTCGTTACTGATGCTATCCCTGCGTCAACCGCACCTGTCTTCATAACCACTCCAAGAAAGCCTCCTATAACTATAATAAACAACGCAACATCGACAGCATCATAAAAACCGTTTATGGGTGCAGTCAATACATCCCCTATACCCTGGGGATTGGGGTCAACCCTGTGGTATGTCCCTGGAATAGGCTGCTTCTTTACAGCTTGAGGGTCCACATAGTTGTACTGTCCGGCAGGTACAATCCATGTCAATATGGCAACCACAACAATAATCAAAAGTAAAATAGTAAATGCACTTGGCATCTTAAACTTTTTCATATAATCACTCCTAGTGCTTAAATATTATGTTTCATAGAATATTTTGCATAGCACCCTGGAAATTATACTCTTGCCTTCCGAAACATATATGTTAAAAAGCCTTCGACTATCCGGTTGTTACCCGATGGTCAAAGGCTTTCCTTACCATTTTCTTATATCAAGCTTAGGCAGACTCAGCTGCCCCAATGCTTTTTACCACATTGATGCGTCTGGTCGATATGAAGTTGATTGCTGCAATAAAAGCTCCAAGTATAAATACAAGCTCATAACTGAATGCATTCCATACCAAGCTTCCGAGCCATGGTACCACCATGGACACTGCGTGGTCTATACTTGTACCCATGAACAAGGTTGGTGATATATCCTCAGGTTTTACTGCTATTTTTCTGATATATGTAGCTCTCGCCATACTTACGGCATTCAGGAGCTGATCAGCTACAAAGCAGGCACAAGTAATATATAGAGCAGCATCAGCAACCCCGAACAGCTTCGCCATATCCTTGGCAAATGCATAGCCTGCGCATATAACAATAAGCATAGCTGCTTCCCCGGCAAGTACAAAACGCTCACCCTTCTTATCAATGAGGTAACCGACAAAGGGCTTGAAAATAATTCCGAGGCCTGCTATGAAAAAGCCCAGAACCGCAAAAGTACTTACCCCCTGGTTAAACACTTTTATGAGTACCCAAGGCCCGAAGGTAATAAATATCTGCTTTCTGGCACCATATAATATATTCAGCCAATAAAACAGGGTGTATTCTTTACGGAGAAAAAGCTTTCTGCTTACAGCCGCAGGCTTGCTTGGACGCATCATGAATATGAGCACGCAGGCAACAGCATAAGCTATGGCGCCAACAGTAAAGGCCGCACTGTAATTAACCTTGACAAACCTGAATATAAAAGCTGTAGCCAGGCTTGTGGCAAGAAAAGCTGCCGTATTTACACCGTTTATTCTTCCGAGTACTTTTCCCAGATTTCCCTCATCAGAAAGACTCATGCCTATAGTATTGGTCATTGGCAGGAAAAGGTGCTGTCCCATGCTGTAAACAGTCATCCAAACTATCATTACAACAAAATCATGTGACAGATAGCCCAACCCTATGAGTCCCAATGCTGCCAGCATATTTGCTATTGAAGCTATCCTTATGTCCCCCAGAAACATCAGAAGCACCGATACGAAGACCACCATAAACCCCGGGAATTCCCTCGGAAACTCCAGAATGGTCCTCTGTGATACAGTCACGTGAAATATATCATTCAAGAAGTTGTTAAAAACAGAAGAATCAATGCTCTGGCTAACCCCAATAAAAGCACTGGCAAGTATAAACAAAACCAAGTCCCTGTTCTTCAATTCAAGACCCCCAATAAATGCAGCTCGGCATTATTTTTAATTAAGTACGTGTTTCCAATATCGCTTGTTCAAGCTTGTATATCTCTGATTTTTCATCCTCGCCCAATTTTGAGAATGTTTCGGTTCTGCTCTTCATACCCAGAATATGTCTTACCTTGGCACCGTCTTCCGATGCTTCACCCCAATCTACTTTTTTCCTGTTATAGTATACATCGTAATCGACAATCCTTGTACCATCCTCAAGGTATTCAAGTCCAAGCAGGATTCTTTTTATATATTTGGGTTCATGGAAGGTAAAGAACCGCACCCTGTATACCTCCACAGACATCATAGGTCTTGGATAATCCTTGCCCCATGATTCTCCGAGTATAATTCCCAATTCAAGGTATTCAAGAACGTTAATAAGCCTCTCATAGTGCAGCGTATAAGCGCTATACCTGTCAAAAATCCTTATTTCAATCTCATACCAATCCTTATTGGCAAGTCCCGTATTCAAATACTTCAGGGCGTGTGACCTGAGACTTCTTAATAGTGGACGGTATTTTTCCTCCACATACAGCGCCTTTTCATACATATCCTTAACACTCATGTTCCTGTGAATCGGCTTGTCGGTAATCGCAACTACCGTACCATTTTCATTATGGGTATTCAATATATCCATAGGCCTTCCTACTATACATTTATAGTCTTTGCTTATTTCCTCAACAACCCTGTCCATATCTCCCATCACTCTAAGTATCAATATCCTCGGGGCAATCCGCGCCCTGTTTATTAAATGCATCTTCCCTTCGTTCAGAATCCTGCAGAGTAACACATCCGGCTCTTCCATCACAACAAGCACATCTTTAATTTCCTCAACATCAACTACAGCTTTTATTTTATCAGTGATAAATATAATGGTATAATCTTCTCCCGCCCTTTCAAAGGCTGTATCCCGGTCATATTCACATGCGCCCATGCCGGTTATAAGATAACTGCTCAAATCCTCTATCTTGTCGCTTTCAAACAGGAGCATCTTCGGTCCGCTTCGAACCAATGAAAACATATATTTATCCCCCTTCCTTACTTATAAACCGATCTTGCCTCTTCCCATCCTGGCCGCATCTGTTTCCGCCGAGTAGAAAAGGCAGAAATGGGTTCCTGAATCCAGACCTATTATATTTATGCTTGATATACCGTTAAAATACATTCTTCCATCAGAGCAGCCGCTTTTAACGAATAAATCGTGCCCATACAGATTATATTCTGCCGGGCTTTTAATTATTTCCTCCGAATAATGGCTTATCTTGAAGCTCAGCTTTTCTATTTCAACCGTTTCGCTTTTTTCTATTATCCGGCTTTTTTTACTGTGCTTCTTAACTATTTCCAGGTCGTCGTGATTACCTAATGCCAATATGGTTTCTGCAGACGTGTCTTCCATAATCTGCAAGAGCTTTTTCACATACTTCTCATATATAGGGGTTGAATTGGGGAAAAGCTCCAGTTTTATATTATCAACCATATCTCCTGTGTGGATTATATACTGCGGGTTAAGTTTTTTTATCAGTCTTCTAAGCTCGGGGTAAAAGCATACCGGTGTATCCGATATGTGGAGCAGTATCTTTTCTTTTGAACCCAGCAATTCATCCGGGATGTAAACATATCCGAATACCGTATATAAAAACTCCTTAATATTTGGAATCAATTCAGTAAATACATCCCTTCAATGGATCTGATTGTTTTGAAAAGCACCCGGTTTACCGGGGTCTCCACCCCATACTTTTTCCCAAGCTCGCATACCACCCCGGAAAACATCTCAACCTCTGTCTTCCGTCCTGCTTCCACATCCTGAAGCATAGAGGTTTTCCCTTCCGGCGAAAGTGACCTTAAAACCTTTCGGTATTCTATCAAATCATTTTCATTAAGGTTTGTACCCACTTTTGCCGATAGTGCTATAACCTCTCTCATTGCTTCTTCCATGAGCTCCCTTGCCTCTGTTACCCTATCAAAAACACCGTATGTGGCTTTAAGAACCGCCGATACCTGGTTCACTCCAACATTAACCATGTACTTCCACCACAAGGCCCTCATCATATCCTCCGGTACCGCATACGGAATATTTGCCCTATCAAATAATTCCTTCAGCCTTTCTACCCTGGGTGAGTTAGTTGAGTTGGTTTTTTCTCCAAAGTCAAGCCTTCCAAAGCTGGAATACCTTATACCGTTCCCTTCCCTCACAGCATCTATGGCTACGCATACAGAGTAAAGCATATTGCCAATGCCCAGTTCTCGGCCAATAATCTCCTCGCTGTCAATACCATTCATGAGAGACAATATAATTGTATTTTCACCTACATAGTTCCTAATGCCCTTTATTGCCTGCATCAGGTTGTTATATTTCACCGAAACAAGTATCAAATCTGGTGATAATACCTTTTCGCCGGGCCCTACAAACTCAAAGTCATACACTTTGCCGTTTACTGACAAGGGATTCTGAGAATAACGCTTTATGCGCTCTTTATCGGCAATTATCCTTATACCTGCCGGATTCATGTCATACAGCCTTGCAGCATAGGATCCCCCTATGGCCCCCAAACCTATGAGGTACACGTTCTCTATTTTTTTCACAGGACCGCCTCCTTTTTCTTAACATTTCCATCACCGAGCCATACAAACGGACGATTCTCCTAATCATAGCATACACCGGGATGTCACCGGCATTATGTGTCCGCTCTGCCGGTCACACTTGTTGCTATCTATATTATAAGCCATTGATTGCCATAAATCCAAGCTCTTACCTATTCACAACCGCCTATTGTTCAAATTATAGGTTTTTGAAAAATAAACCTTTTCAAACTCAGGATTGCTGTCTCCGTAGTATTTATCCTCTGACCGCTCTAAATAAAGCCTCCTAATATCCATGTCCCCCATGACAAGTGAATCTCCCTCAAAATGCTTTGAAATCGAAACGACCCCATCAGCTTTGGCAGTCAGACCGATAGGTGCGAATATTCCTGCTTTTCCTGTGAAATGAAGGCCGCAGAACCAGCCGGTAAGGGCTGATTTCATGCCGTATACATGAGACTCCTGAACCCTCGGCCATATACCCCTTAGAGCCCTGAACAACCTATATTCCTCATTATTGGCTATGGGAAGTATTACTATATCGCAGCCAAGGCTCCTTGCCAGGTTAAAGGTTTCAAAATATGTTGCGTCCATACATACAGGGCAGGCCGCCTTGCCTATATCAAGGGAAAAAGCCTTGAAAGCCGTATCCCTCTTAATCCCCATCTTGTCCTCGAAATCTGTAAGGTGAAGCTTTTTCTGCCTGCCTAATATTTTCCCCTCCCTTGATATTAGTGCACCCCCGTTATATAGGCTCCCGTTTTCATAAATAAAATAACTGCCTATATATATATATATATAGTATTTTTGTGCCAAGCCACGCATTATAGCCTCAATGGCAGGCTGAACCGGTTCTGAAACGGCAAGGAAAAGAGGATAAAGCGTTCCTGTTTGTTCCACTATTCCGGGATTTTGCCGCTTTTCTATTCAGGTAATTGTTAAGACTTGTAAAACCGGGTATGATCCCAAAAAGATCAAAGAAATTATATTCAGAAAGGCAATTATATCGCAGCCTTTCTTTTACTATTGTCCAGTTCTGCCGTGATTAGCGGAGCCTTTTTCTGCTTTTCCTCCACTGCAAGCAGTCCGCTTTCTTTTTCAGTCATTTCCAGGGGGCCATGAATTATGGAATAACTATAAAATTCTTCTCCCCTAAAGCTTCCCGGGCATATTGCAAGGCCTTTGTATTTAACGGAAAGCTGCTGTATATCATTTATATATTTCTCTCCATCACCAAATAAACATCCTAATAGTGCCGGAAATACTACCAATTCTATTCCGTTCCTCCTGCATTGCTCCAGCCAACCCTCCACCTTTACCATGAGCTTTCCATAACTGCAGCTTTCTTTTAAATCTTCCGGTTTAAAAACTACAGAAGCAGCTTTCAACCCTGCACCTCCTCAAAGAGAGCATGGTAAAGCGCAAATGCAAGATACCCGCTTCCCGTTGCAAAACCCACTCCTGTTTTAGCTTCTCCTGTATCTCTACCAAAGCTCTCGCACAACAAACCATAATCCATATTGGCGGCTTTGAGCCAGGAAATTGCACGCTCCCTCATAAGAGGATTCAGGATGCTTCCACAGAGACCCAGACCCGATGGGGTATTGGGATGGTGGTCGCAGGCCAGCTCCTTTATTTTGGCAGATTCACAGTAATACCTATATTGGTTGGAGTAATAATATTCTATAGTATTCTTAAACAGGCTATCTCCGGAATTAATAAACCCGTAATAATGCATAAGCCCAGGTTTCCCGGCGGATCGTTGTAAAGGCTGTGGTTTCCTTTGCCGTCCCCCGACCATGCAAAAATACTCCTGCCATCCACTTCTTTAACAAGATGTTTATATATTCCCTGGCTTATACCTTCTATTCTTTTCTTCACCAGATCAGTTCTTCCGGTATAGGACAGCTTTTCATATACTCCGAGGAGGTTCTGAAGACCCCGCCACAGTATAACATTATCAATGGTCACCAGGGGGAATTCACTTGGGTCATCCGAAGGCATCAGGAAAGTCCCGTAAAGTCCGGTTTCCGGGTCATATTCCTCTTCTATACGCATAAATACCGTATCAAGAGCTCTCAATAAATCATCAATATCCTGCACATCTTTGAGCAGGATAAAATAGCTTGCTGCTTCATCCAGCTCAAATCCCGGATACAAAACCGTTCCGTCTATGTAGTGGGCATGATCCCCTGCGTTTTTGGAATGCATAAGTATCATATCCCTGCAAAGCCTGGAATAGAGCTCCCGGTCCACAATTTTTATTGCCGGGAAGGACCACAGGAAGCTGTCTCTTTCCCAGAAGGCCCCTGAAACATAGTACCTTGGAATTCTGGAAGTCAATGCTATATACCTGTCGCTTTCCATATCCTTGCCCACTGCAAAGAAATAATTGAAAAAGAGGTTTTCGTTCAGTATTCTTTCCAGCACTTTATCTCCGTAATATTTCACAAAACCTTACATGAGCCAGGCTTTAAACTCCAAATATATTTTTGTAAACCCTTTCCTCCTGAAGTGGATAAGGGTGGTCGAAGCCCCGTCCATATCAGAATTGACAGCGATATAAAAAGCGTTCCGGCCTTTACAGGCAAGCTTCAACACAAGCTTACCTCTGTGAGCTTCTTCAAAGCTGAAGCTGTTATCCCCACCAAAGGCGATACTGAAGCTTACTCTTGAGGATATAATATTTAAAGCAGGATTCCCCAACCATTTGTCGAGTTTAACCTCTTTGCTAAAATCCAAGTCGTGGGAGTTGAACCGCAGGAGGCTTAGCTTATCTGCACAGCATACCAGCCAGACATCAATCCCCTCAGAGCTTTCAAACTCAAAGACCGGTATGTAAAAATGCTCCAACACTGCGCTGGAGCTTTGAATCAGAAGCTTTTTCCCGTTCCTATGGAATTCCGGCCGGAACAAAGCCTGTTCCCCTCTAAGATCTACAAGTCCCTTGTTGAACAGCGAAACAACATTCATGCCTTTGACCGATGCATCCGCAATATCTATTTCAGGCAAGCTGATACAGTGGTTACCCGTATACAAGACTCTCTTATTCTGTTCTATTTTCTTTGGAGTTGTGAGTATTCTGTTCATAAAAATCCTCCATTTCCGCAGCCATTTTGTGATGTTTCTTTGGGGGTAGGCCGAAGGACTTTTTAAAAGACCTGACAAAGTTGGAGTAATCTCCGAACCCGCATTTAAGGCAGGCTTCCGTTACCGGCCTGCCGTTTCTGATCATATTGTTTGCCATTATAAGCCGCTTCTGCAATATATAGTTATGGATAGTATATCCTGTTTTGCTCTTGAATTTGTGCATAAGATAATATTTGCTCATATAAAACAGCGAAGCCAATGCATCAATGGTTAAGTCCCCGCTCAGGTTTTCATTGATATATTTAATGACCGACCCTATGCCCTCATCATACTCAATGTCAGCCGCTTCCATGACGTTTCCGGATCCCAGGCTCAGACGGTTAAGATAGACCATAAATTGCAGGAAAAGCGAATTACTAAGCACGGAGCTTCCAAAATCCTTGCTTGAGCTTGCATCCTCAAGCTGCAACAGGATATATTTCAGGTTCTGAATCAACTCCGGACTCAGCCTGAAAAGGTTTGACCCCTGTTTCGCAGCTATATCAAAGCAGGTCATCAAATCACACTCAGCCGTATTGTGCTTCGATAGGAAATTTGAATTAACCCATATTATCACACGTTCATAGGTGTCCTTAGAATCTATTACAGTCTTATGAACCTCACTGCTGCTGACCAGAAGTATGTCCCAGGGCTTAAGCTTGTATACCTTTCCTTCAATCAGGTAAGTTACCTTTCCGGAAATAAATATGATTATTTTATTAAAATCATGATAGTGAAATTCGAACTGCATATCCTTTTTATCCTTCAGGTGGAAGAATTCAAAATCCTTATTCAGGTAACCCCTTTTACTGCATGGCGTTATAACATCTTCACTCATTTTTGACTTGCTCCTTAAAAAACCAATTATTATTTTAATAGTATAGCAGTTTTTGCATGTTTTCAAGCAGTTTAAGCCATATTTATAGCGAAAATTTCGAATATAATAATGATAAGCATAACCTGAATATAATAGCAGATAAAGGCTGTAATATTTCGATTGGAGGTATCGGTATGCGTATTGACGGTGTCTGGCTCCCCATAATCACACCCTTTCTGCGGGATGAGGTTGATTTCAGGTCTTACAATAGAATGATTGACCACTATATAAACAAGGGCGTTTCAGGCATTATACCCCTGGGAACCACGGGGGAAAGTCCCACGGTGAGTGATGAGGAGTTTGAAGAAATTGTTGAAAGAACTATGGAATATGTAAATGGACGTGTTCCCGTAATTGTAGGCGTCGGAGGCAACAATACAAAAAAGGTGCAAAAGCAGCTCAAGATTGTTGAGAGGCATAAGGTAAACGGTATTCTTTCCGTATGCCCCTATTACAACAGGCCCGATCAGAGAGGCATCTTCGAGCATTTTAAAAGAATATCCGAAGCTACTTATCTGGATGTCATCATATACAATATCCCTTACAGGACAGGGAGAAATATTGAAAACGAGACAATCCACAAGCTTTCAGAGCTCAAAAACATAATAGGGCTTAAGGATGCAAGCGGGGATATAAAGCAGACGCTTTCGCTGCTGCTGGATGCTCCCGCTGACTTTTCAATAATGACCGGAGAAGATATTTTCTTCTATATAACCCTTGTTTACGGTGGGCATGGAGGTATCCTTGCATCATCCCATGTGGAAACCGAAAGCTTTATAGAGGTATACAACAAAGTAAAGGAAAATGACCATCAGGGGGCTTTTAAGATTTGGAAAAGACTTGCGGAAATTATACCGCTGCTCTTTGAAGAACCGAACCCATCGCCTATTAAATACTGCCTCAGGAAAATGGGCCTCATAGAATCTTCCGAGCTCAGGCTCCCGCTGATGCCTGTTTCTGAAAAACTGCAGAAAAAGCTGGATAAATTTTTATAACTTTGGAGGTATCAGAATGAAAAGCAAGCTTAGAGTCGGGATTCTTGGAGGTACTGGATTTGTGGGGCAGCGGCTTGTAACACTGCTTCACAGCCATCCTTTCTTTGATATTCAAGTAATTGCCGCAAGTGAAAATTCAGCAGGCAGGAGCTACAGCGAAGCAGTGGGCAATAAATGGAAGCTCAGTTCCCCCATTCCCGACAGTATAAAGGCTATAAGGGTCAAAAGCCTGTACAATGTCGATGAAATCAGCAGCGAAGTGGATTTTGTATTCTGTGCTGTAAATATGCCATCAGGTGAAATAAGAGAGATTGAGGAAAGATATGCTAAAGCGGAGACCCCGGTTATCTCAAATAATTCGGCTCACCGATGGACTCCCGATGTTCCTGTAATAATACCTGAAATAAATGCAGATCATCTCAAGATACTGGATAAACAAAAATTACGCTTGGGCACTGCCAACGGTTTCATAGTAGCAAAGCCGAACTGCTCCATTCAAAGCTATGTACCTGCGATAAATGCCCTTATGGATTTTGAACCTGCTGCAATATCAGTCTGCACCTATCAGGCCATATCAGGAAGCGGCAAGACTTTTGCAGACTGGCCTGAGATGATGGATAATGTGATTCCTTATATAGCAGGAGAAGAGGAAAAAAGCGAGCAGGAACCTCTCAAGGTCTGGGGAAGAATAGAAGAAGGCAGGATTGTGAATGCAAAAGCGCCTGTAATAAGCGCCCAATGCATAAGGGTTCCGGTATCAGAAGGTCATCTGGCAACAGTATCAGTATCCTTCAAGCATAAACCGGATGAGGAAATAATACTGCAGCGTTGGAAAAACTACCGGGGCAAGCCACAGCTCCTGGGTCTCCCGACTGCTCCCAAACAGTTTCTGACTTACTTCAGTGAGGACAGCAGGCCGCAGACAAAGCTCGACAGGGATTTGGAATCAGGCATGGGCATAACCATTGGAAGGTTAAGGAGGGATACCCTATTCGATTATAAATTCGTTTGTCTGTCCCATAACACGTTAAGAGGTGCGGCAGGCGGTTCGGTGCTGACTGCCGAGCTTCTCACCGCTGAAGGATATTTAAAATCGAAATAATATACAAGCCCCATTGCAGCTTCTGCAATGGGGCTTAACTATCAGTATGTAAGTGTTAATGCATAGCCATCATTATCAAGCTCCGAAATAGACCAGGTATAGCCGTCCAATGGCTCCAACACCAGTGCTTCGCCGTCAAAACCGTCTTTATCAATGTAATGTGCTATATAGCTGTTTCCGTCCCGGTCATTAAAGGAGACTATCCTGTTATCCTTTATATACTGTACGTATTCCTCAAGGCACAAATTCTTTTCCTTCATAAATTCCGAATGGCCTTTGCCTACATAACGGATATGCCATGGTTCATTAATTATCCCCGTTATTTGAGTTTTATCCTCAGGATATCTTATGACATAGCCGTACTTCCATGAGTTCTCGTACAGCCATTTGCCTTGCGGGGTACTTCCGAAGCGTCCTATAAGGCTTGTGGTTTCATTGCAGATATCAACAGCCAGTCCTGTCTGATGCTCACTGGTGCCGGGCACCGCTACCACCTTTGAAGCCTCTTCTATTGCATCCCTGCGGTACATTGTTCTTGAAAGCACCCCAACCTTGTTGTTAAAAATCGTATTCTGCTTGTCATAAGTCCTGAAACTGCTGGTAACCACAAAATTCTTCACCCCGGCGGCGTATGCATCTCCAAGCATTTTATCCAGGCCTTCCAGAGCTTCTGAATTTATATTGTACTTACCGGTGGATCTCCCCTTTGTAAGAACCAGATTGGTCAGACCTTTGGGAAAATAATCCTTTGCCAGTGTGTTATCCTTGTTTACCAATATAAGATTGTTTTTCAGCAAGTCGTTAATACTGCCGGAGTCAATTAAAGCATGGCTTGTCCCAATTTTTTGCATAGTAACATTGGCCTTACCGTCTTTTACATTTATAATCGCATCAGCGGATATAACAGCTTTATTTGCTCTCTCCCCTGCAGGGTTTTCCATTGCACTGCTTTCTGCCAAATAGTAAATAATAAGCTTCATACTGTAATCGTCATTTGAATTCTCTACACCCTGGCCGCCCAACACCAGACCCCTGTTATTAAAAATGTTCTTCCCGTCAGATATTTTAATATATATGCTGCTGTCTTCCTGTCCTGCAAATAGCAATCCCGTATCGGGATTATACCGAAAATCCATTCCGGTTCCCCTGGATATTTCGGAAAATGGTATGAGTGCAGTACCGTTTTCAATTTCAACTGAAGCGATAAAACTCATAAGAGAATTGTTTTCAGTATAACTTTCTGCTTCCATATCTGCAGTAACAATTGTATTCATTATTATGGCTACTATAAATATAAGAGCAAATAGTTTCTTCATAGGCCCTCCAGTATAGGATCGACTTAATTTTGCATATAATAATTAATTATAGCAAATTTGTATAATATTCTCTATATTATATTTTGCAAAAAATAGCACAAATTAAGGTTATATAAGATTGGATAAAAAAACTCCTTGTATGTGCATACTGTTTTTTCACCTGAATAAAATGAAATAAGTGCATATAAGGAGGTCTTTTTATGAATTTTCCCTGCTGGTATATGCTGCCGGAAAATATGCTTTCAAATAGTAACGGAAAAAGCAAATCCAAGCTTGAAGCTATAAACTACAGCCCGCCAAAGCCGGGAGACCGTGTTCCGGGCTTTACTGCGGAGGCTGTAATAGATATGCAGCGAAAAAAAGTATCGCTGTCGGATTACAAGGGTAAATGGGTGGTACTGCTTTTCTATCCTTCCGATTTTACTTTCGTCTGACCTACTGACCTGGCGGCAGTTGCCGCAATATATCACAAATTTAAAAGTCTTTGTGCTGTTGTCCTTGGGGTAAGCACCGACAGCATTTATTCCCATAAGGTTTTCCTTGATACTTCGCCATCAGCCGGAAAAGTGAATTATCCCTTGCTGTCCGACAGATCCCATGAAATCTCAAAAAAATATGGTGTTCTATATATTTCGCACTAAACATTTTACATTGAATTCAAGATGTGCGAAATATAT
>JBLNDG010000110.1:0-20223 GCA_050261415.1 Caulobacteraceae bacterium
ACATTGTCAAGGTACGGTTTTTTCAATGCCTGAAAAAGCTTTGTTAAGGTTACCCTTTTTTGTCCCGCTTGATATTTCTGACTTTTTTATTTTTCTGCTTGACTTTTCTTAGCTGGACTTGTATAGTGGTGTAGAAAACTAGTCTACCATATTGCTGCATAATTTTCCACTAGTGTAACAGATTTGTAAATATAGTCATTTGGCAAAGGTCTTCAGAAGCTTGCCGATATTTTCAACAAAATCAATATGTGTATTGTATATAAGCTGTTTGATACCCGGCTTGCCGATAGAAGCCAGAAGCCTGTCAAAATCATCATTATCGAATCTGTTTACGATGTCGCGAAAGGCAGAAATGTTTTCCACCCACGCAGCCAGCTTCTTCATATGTGACTCATAATCCAGTTCATTCATAATTGCCCTTGCAGCATAGGTCCCACTTAGAATCGCCCCTATTGCGCCTACTCCCAACAGCCTTTCAGTCAATCCTGCCGCTCTGCCTGTCAATAATATGTTACCAACCTGAAACTTCTCCAACTTACCTGCAGAAAACGGATTAGGGGTTATATAATTCAGAAATTCCAAATGGTCAAGGTTCTCATACTCTAAAAATTTCGAGAATAGCCTATCAACTTCAAATTCGCCGCAGCCTATCGCAAACAGATCGATAGTTGCCTGGGTTTTATTGAAGGGTGCCAACCATCCGTAGCCAGTGCCGGCATAATCGGTATTAAAGTATATGATTGATGAATCAGGCCGAAAGGATCCCATAGCCACTCCGCCGGTAATCCGTATAAGGTCTTTGTCCTCCCACAGACCCAGATCCCTTGCAATGGCGTCATTCCCGTTAGCAACTACAACCCAGTCGTATTTATGTGACAGTTCCTTGTAGTCTACAGGACTGCTAAACCGGATAGGGGTTGTTTTCAACAAACTCTTTATCTGGTTCTCTACGGAATCCGGCTCTTTTCCCCGGGAGATTGTATAGCCTAGGTTGCCGTTTATCTCTACCTTCTGGTTTTTCGATTTCATTATGATGTTTGTGCATTTCATTAATGGCTTAATGCTTATATCAAAGTTTTCCCTCAGGTATTTTATTATATCTCCATAGTCCCTAAGCAGGATTTCCGGCCAGAAGCCTACCGTCGGCCAAGGCCAGCCCACTGAATGGTCCCGCTCAAAAACGTCGGCAATGATCCCGTTTCTCTCAAGTTCAAGGGCGCAGGAAAGGCCTGATACGCCGGCACCTATAATGGCTATTTTCACCTATTTGCACCTCTTCTTGTTTGAATGCGCTAAATGTAATATTCCCTGGATAGCACAAAAGAATCAGTGCAAATATTTTTTACACTTTAACAGATAATATAAATGATAATTATAATATGGGGTGGATCAGATGATAAAAAATGATACCGAGAGAATATTAATGCGTGATACAGGTACAGACAAGGACAAGAAGGAAAAGAAGGAAAAAGATAAGGACGACAAGGAGCCGGAGCTTTCACCAAAAAATTTTATACACGGGTAAAAGCTGTGAAGTAAACTAATAAAAGCTCGGAGGCATCGAGCCTCCTCGCTTTTGACTGATTCTACTTTGGTAGAATGTCCACTAATGAGAGCAGCCATGTTATACATGGCTGCTTTTACTGTGCTGTTTTGTCTGATTATATGAATGGTATGCCGCAATTGGTGAATTTTTGTAGAATTGAGCTGAACCCGTGATATAATCTGGATGTAAGATTATCTTTTGAAAAGGGGCAGGTATTATGGGTTTTGGTGATACAGAAGATAAAAGCTACGAAAATTTGAGGAAGAGCAAGAGGATAGATTACTATGCCAAGATCTATTGCACAAAGTACACTGCAAATGGGGAGACAAAGGACCTTGAAAAACCGCTTGAACTGATTTTGCTGAACATATCAACGGTAGGCCTTGGTATAATTTCCGAGACTTCATTTGAAATCGGTACCGTACTGGTGCTTAATATCAAGCTGGAAGAAAAAAACTATCAGAAAGTGTCTGCACGGGTAATATGGAATATAAAGAAAGGTGACATGTACAGACAAGGACTCGAAATCATCAATATTTCCGGCAAGCTGTTCACTCATTTGGGAAAGCTTGACAACAGCATTACGGCAACTGTATAGTCCTACCCCCGGAAAGAGACAAAAAATTGCAAATTATTGTATGTTATATTATAATATTAAACGAAAATCAAGTACCTCTTTACCTGAGAATTCTTCAGGGAAAAGGGGTAAAATAAAGCAGTGGATTTAGCATTGCTGAAAACACTAGGTAAGGGAGTAGTGGCATGAGCTTATTTGAAAACTGGAGAAATACGGCATATGATAAGGAACAGGATGAAAAGGAACAGAGAAAGTTTTGGGAGAAATACTTTGAGGTAGAAAAGTCTATCTACGAAAAGATACTTTCCAACCCGAAGGATGTGGTTTTGGAAGGCACTGTGAAGGAGCTTGCAGAGAAGTATGAAACCGACATAATGCTTTTTACAGGTTTCCTTGACGGCATTAACGAGAGTATTGAAAATCCGTTGAAGCTGGAAGAGCTGGAAGAGACGACCCAAATCAAGCTTGAAATAAACCTTGAGAAGTTGTATTACAACATGCTTGCTGCCAAGGCAGAATGGCTTTATACACTGCCGCAGTGGGACAGCATCCTGACACCTGAGAGAAGAAAGGAAATAACTAAAGAACAAAGACTTTCAGGTACGATCATAAAGGAGAAAGAGCCGGGACGTAATGAACCTTGCCCGTGCGGAAGCGGCAAGAAGTATAAGAAATGCTGCGGGGCGAACAAATAAATAGGCGGTATAACTCAAACCCTATCAGGAGAAAATCCGGATAGGGTTTTGTTTTAGTATGTCTATGTTTTATCAATGTATTGACACCTGGATTACATAGTATTATTATGATATTAACACTTTAAAAATAACATAATTATCCTATATTGTTGAAGGAGCATGGTTATGATAAGCAGGAATTTGAAAAACAAGCAGGGTCTCACAGAAGAGCAATTCCTGGCCGAATATGACGCCAGCAGATATGAGAGACCTTCTGTAACAGTAGATATGCTTGTTTTTACAGTAATGAATGAAGAAACCCAGAATTACAGAAAACTGCCGGAAAAAGTACTTAAGCTTCTTATGATTAAAAGAGGGGATCACCCGTTCTTAGGCTATTGGGCTTTGCCGGGCGGATTCATACAGATGGATGAGAGTCTTGATCAGGCTGCATTACGGGAGCTAAAAGAGGAAACAAATATAGATGATATATATATGGAGCAGCTGTACACCTGGGGGGATGTAGGCAGGGATCCAAGAACAAGGATTATAGGATGCTCCTATATGTCTCTGGTAGACAGTGAAAGGCTTGAGATCAAGGCAGGGGATGATGCCGACGATGTACGGTGGTTTACCCTCAGAACAAGTGTGATACAGCAGAAAAAAACTGTTACTGAAAAGGGCTACATAATTCAGGAATGGAATAAGCTGCGTCTGCAAAGCGATGGAGAAGAACTTTCCGCTACGATAAGAGTTGACAAAAAGGTAGAGGGGAATGCAGTGCGCCTTGGCAGAGAAATTGAAGAAGCTGATGGTATTGCTTTTGATCACGCAAAGATAATCCAGTATGCTATAGAAAGACTGAGAAATAAGATTGAATATACAGATATAGCTTTCAGCCTGATGCCGGAACGTTTTACGCTGACGGAGCTTCAACAGGTCTATGAGGTAATACTTGGGAAGGAGCTTTTGAAAGCAAATTTCAGGAGGAAAATTGCCGGTATGGTTATAGAAACAAATGAATACACAAGGGATGCGGGGCACAGGCCCTCCAAACTGTATAAATACAATCCGTTTTGGGTTGAAAAGCATTTTGAGTAAGGAGAAGTGAAGCGTATGAAACTGGATAAGAAGGATGTTCTAAAAACCGGTGCTGAAATATTGGGCAAGCTTGTGGATAATATGGGGAGCCTCCCCGACTTGCCTCTTTCAGAGCTCGTGGGAAAAGCAGGGGGCGCTCAAAATACTGTTCTGATAGTTGTAGATATGATTAATGGTTTTGCAAGGCAGGGAGCCTTAAAGAGCGACAGGGTGGAGGCACTTATTCCTGAGATTGAGAAGTTGTCAAAAATGTGTGACAGCCTGGGTGTCAGGAAGCTTGCTTTTGCCGATTGTCATACAGAGGCTTCGATGGAATTCGGAGCATATCCGGCGCATTGTCTTAAAGGTTCACCAGAGGGTGAAATGGTGGATGAACTGAAAAATATAGGCGGTTTTCTCATAATACCCAAGAATTCCACCAACGGTTTCCTTGAGGCGGAGTTCCAGAAATGGTTAAAAGAGAACAGCAATGTGGATAATTTCATAATAGTAGGCGATTGCACGGATATATGCATAGAACAATTCTCGGTGGCTTTGAAGGCATATTTCAATATCCATGACAGGGATTCGAGAATAGTGGTACCGGTTAATGCGGTTGATACATACGATTTGGGACTTCACAAAGGGGACCTTATGAACCTTATGGCTGCCTTCATGATGGCAGGCAACGGGATAGAGCTTGTATCAGGGATAAAATAGGGTGGAACTGCAAATGAAGGAGGATAAATAATGAGTATATTCAATGGCAAAAGGCTTCCGGAGGAGATTTTCAAGATAGACTCGCAAAGAATGCGGAAGGGTTGGTATTCAGATGCATATTTTTCAAACACAGTGAAAATACTTAAGGAGCTTTCCAATGAGAATTATGTTTATGAAGGGGATAGCGATTTAAAGTCTTTAGACTGCTTCAATGTTAATATTGGGGATATTGAGGTGGAAATGCAGTTTTTCACCAGAAGGAAGCCCTTTAGTATTGCGGCTGGGGTAGATGAAGCTTTGGCCATTCTTGAGGAATGTACCGGATATTTTGATGAAAAGGGCAATTTCGTTAATACCTATGAAAATCTTGAGGTAGAAGCAGTACAGGATGGAACCTTTGCGATGTATGACGGCGAACCGCTGAATGTACAGCCTGTGATAAAGGTCAGGGGAAGGTACAGGGATTTTGCCATGTTGGAGACTCCCATTCTTGGGGTACTTACAGAGACTTCAAGGATAGCAACCAATGTATACAATACCTTGGTAGCCACAAACGGCAAAGACATACTTTTTTTCCCTGCGAGATTTGCCCACTACAAGATCCAGGCGATACACGGCTATGCATATTCGCTGGCAGTTCAGGCGTACAACCAGAAGCACAGCAAAAACTCCAAAGCCTTTGTTTCAACTGATGACCAGGGAGGCTGGTGGGGCGGCAAGGGAGGAGGAACCATTGCCCATGCATCGATTGCCTGCTTCCTGGGGGATACTGCAGAAACCATGATGCAGTTTGCAAGGATTATGCCCATAGAAGTTCCACGTATTGCACTGGTCGATTATCATAACGACTGTGTGGGTGATTCCTTGAAGGTTATGAAGAAAATGTTCAGCAAGTACCTGGAGCTTATGAAACAGGGCATGATGGAGGAAGCACAGAAATATAAGCTGTATGCCGTAAGGCCTGATACATCGGGCAATATGAGGGATGTATCGGTTGAACCTATTGGAGATTATAAGCTTGATTGTGGTGTCAATCCAAGGTTGGTATGGATACTTAGAAAGGCCATTAATGATGCATATAAGGGTTGGAATATTGAGAAAGAGTATATTGAAGCTGCAAAAGTATGGTGCAAGGATGTAAAAATCGTAGTTACCGGCGGATTCAATATCGAAAAGATAACCCAGTTTGAACTGCTTGGGGTGCCGGTGGACATATACGGCATCGGCTCATCCCTTCTTGATAACAATACCGCTAACGGGACTAACAATGACTTTACAGCCGATATAGTAAGAATAAAGGTGAACAATGAATGGCACCATATTGCGAAAGCTGGGAGAAGGGCATCCGACAATCCTAACCTAGAGAAAATAAGGTAAAATAGCAGAAAGGCAGGGATGCCTTTCTTTTTTGTGCCGGATTCAGAACGATTGAAGTACAAGGTATGTATTGGTATACTAATAATAGGAAAATAATAAACTGCAATCCATAAATTTAAGGAGGAACACTGCTGTGAAGAATGCTAAATATGTCGGCACGCTGTTTATCGTGTTTATTGCTTGTTTCTCAATCTGGACTTTTGCAGACGGTATCAGAAAAGTGGTTCAAGGCGAGGAAATAGATGCAAAGGTCATTTATAACGGGAACGAAGTAATCCTGGGGCAAAAGCCTATATCTGTGAACGGGTACAACTATCTTTCAATAAGTGCGTTATCCAATTTATTCGGTAAGGATATGGAGTGGAATCAGAAGGAAAACAAGATAAGTATCAAAGACAGGATTAATCCGGCAGAACAAAGCCTCAAGGAGCAACTGGCTGCAAAAGACAAAAGCATAGCAGAAATGCAGCAGAAGATAGCGAATCTTGAACAGGAATTGTCGCTAAAAAAGGTTCTGACGCTGGAAGGGCTTGAGAGCAAAATAAACAGTGAGATGGCTATGTATAAAGATCTGCCGTATAAAGTAATGCTTTCGGGAAATCAAGATGAAATACGGTTAAAGGTTATATTGGATCTGAGCGCAGATTCAAGTGAATGGTATGGTTTGTCAAGCTATGAAAAGATGGAATTGCTTAAAAATGTGAGCGATGTAATTACCGGTGAATATCCTAATGCTAAAATTAAAGGTTTTATAAAAGACATTTCAAAGGGAAACAAACTAATGAGTTTTTACAGCACTCCAAAGGGTGATATCAAAACAGGCTATTATAAGAGCTACAACCCGATAAGCACAATAGAGGACAAGTTTAACGATGAATATGCCAAGTATTTTAGTGGAATCTGCATGATATATAATATAAATGGAAGCGAGAACAAGGTAGATTTTAGTGTCGGCATCAGCCACTATAAATATGGAGAAGAGTGGGATAAGATTACTGATTATAGAGTAAAAAGTTTCATGAGCAAGCTGTCGGGAGATATCAGGGCTCAGTTCAGAGAGTGTGAAATCAATGGTATAATATATGATACGGATACAAAAGAAGAACTGGCTTCATCACAAATATCTCCAGGGAAAAGCTTTGATTTCACCAGAAACAGATAAACCGCACTTATCGGCGGTTATAAAACAAAATATCAGTATAACCGTTTAGGATGTAAATAGTGAAGTATATCCATATATGAAATGTATATGCTCATGGCTATCCTCCGTAACCCCCTGATAGTAATGTACGTGTCCGTTTTCCATTTGAAGCTCAGGACCGGTGGTTACACTGTAATAATGCTCATGACCGTGGTTGAATGTTATATAGCCTGTAAGATGGTGGGTATGCCCGGCTACACCTTCATCCTGGCTTGTTAAACCGGAAAATCCATGACGGTGGTTTTGATTTACTGCTGTTTTACCGTCAAAGCTGTGGCTGTGACTTGGAATACTCATATTAATCACCTCATACTACATTTTATGCAAAAATAGCGTGAAACTTACATGCAAAATACATAATTAATGCTGCATTATATAAAATGCACAATAATTTTGGAGGAAACACAATGGATGATATGCTGAAAGAACTGACAAAAAAGGTAGTGAGCTTTAGGGATGAGAGGGATTGGCACCAATTTCACAATCCGAAGGATCTTGCAGTATCGTTAAGTATTGAAGCGGCGGAGCTTCTTGAGTGCTTCCAATGGAAGAACACGGAGGAAGTAAAGGAGCTTATTGAGGGAGATAAAAGGGTCGGGCTGCAGGAAGAAATAGCCGATGTTGCTATGTATCTGCTGCTTATATGTAATGAAACCGGAATAGATCTCAGGGATGCCATACTTGACAAAATGAAAAAGAATGAAGCAAAATATCCTGTAAGCTTGTGTAAAGGGAGTTCCAAAAAGTATAATGAGCTCAGGGAAAACTCGAAATAGCCATAGGCAGAGTAATATAAAGCGGGGAGGAAAGAAACTAATGGAGTATAAAGAAGTGCTTGGAAAAGCAAAGCAAAGGATAAGTCCAAAGTGCAGGATTTGCCGGGAGTGCAACGGCCTGGTATGCAGGGGCGAGTTGCCCGGTATGGGCGGCAAGGGAACAGGAAGCAGCTTTATAAGAAACTTTGATAAGCTTAACGAGATAAAACTAAATATGGATACTATTTATGAAGCCGGAGAAGTTGACACATCAGTGGAACTGTTTGGGAAACGGTTCAGCTTCCCAGTATTTGCCGCTCCAATAGGGGGACTGGATATACATTACGGCGATTTTCTAAATGATGAGGGATATACGCGGGCAATCCTGCAGGGATGCAAAAAAGCCGGTACGGCAGGCTTCACAGCAGACGGGATAAAAGATGAAAACTTTGATCTTCCTTTTAAGGCTCTTATAGAGGCCGGAGGCTGGGGCGTGGTGACTATAAAGCCTTGGAAAGCAGAAGAGGTAATTGCTAAGCTAAAAAGAGCCGAGGCAGCAGGAGCCCTGGCAGCTGCCATGGATATAGATGCAGCGGGGTTGGCATTGCTTGCTGCATTAGGTAAGCCTGTCAGCCCAAAACCTGTTGAAGAAATTAAGAGAATAGTGGCAAGTACAAAGCTGCCTTTTATAATTAAAGGTATAATGACGGTAAAGGGAGCGGTCAAAGCAGTAGAGGCAGGCGCTTATGGGATAGTGGTTTCAAATCATGGAGGAAGAGTAATGGACCACACCCCGGCAACAGTTGAGGTACTTCCTGAGATATACAAGGCAGTAGGCGGCAAAATAAAAATATTTATTGACGGCGGAATAAGGAGCGGTATCGATGTGCTGAAGGTATTGGCTTTGGGAGCGGATGCAGTACTTATCGGACGCCCTTATGGTGTGGCCGCTTATGGCGGAGAGGCTGAGGGAGTGGAGCTGTATACCAGGAAGATTGGTGCAGAGCTCAGGGAAGCTATGATAATGACGGGCTGCAAGAAGCTTTCAGATATAAATGAAGATGTTATATATAAATAGAAAAGGCTGTTGAAGCCTTTTTTATTAGTGGACATTCTACCCAAAGTAGAATCAGTCAAAAGCGAGGAGGCTCGATGCCTCTGAGCTTTTATTTATACACTTCTCAGTTCGTAAAATACAAGATATTTCTCTCCTATAGGCTGGTGCCGGGCATCGGTATTGTAAGCAAAGCTCCATTCAGCCAGCAGTGATTTTCCCACGTTCAGAACCTCTCTGTAGCGGCTTTTAATGATGCTGCCGTATTTTATCAGCTCAGAGGTCTCATAAGCGGTGAGAAAGGCAGAATCACCGTAGTATTCGGAGCCTGTACCGGTAATTATAACAGTTACATTTTTTTTCCCATGGGTCACCAGGTTCCATAGATCCTTTTCTACAGCCTCAATTACTGTTCTGTCCTTATGCATGTCTATAACACCGCTCTTGACGGCTATAAAGTACGGGTAATAAATGACAATTCCTTTACCCTCATAAGCCTCCAGCAGCAAACGCCCTTTTGCTTCTGCTTCCTCATTGGTTACCCCTACAACTCTTGGAAGGTTCAAATCATCGCCGCTTTTTACAGCGACTCTGATAGTCCAAAGCAGGTCTTTATCCAGCCTGGTGTCTTGGTTGAATATTTTCCAGTGTATAGTAGGAATGTCGAGATCTTTTAGTTCGTAAAAGCCCATAAGTTTGTTCAAATAAATGCAGCACCTTTCATATTTTCGTAAATGGACTGAAAAGCTTGTCGTATGTCTCCAATGCCGACCTGTCGGTCATCTCTGCTATATAATCACAAAGCACTCTTGACGGGGTGGTCACATAACCGTCATAGCCGGGAATACTGTTTCCACTGTGGTTATAGCCTTCCTTTGAAGCCTTGGACGCGTCCAGGAACCTTTTATACACTTTACCCGGCAATTGTTTGGGATTATTCCAGAAGGTACTGTAAATTTCCGAAATTATTTTCTTTGCTTTGACGTCCATGATGGTTGTCATAGGACTGTTGTATATATGCTCCCCAACAAACTTTTTAAGAGCCCTGAATGCTTTCTCATGCTTTCCAAGCCTTATTATCTTGTTGCCTTCGACGGTCCTGTCTGTAAAGCTTTTTACTTGTTCCAGGGTTGTAATATTATTTGTTTTGATTATATTCCAGGAACTCTCTACAACGTCCAGTACAAGGGCGTTGATCAGAGCGCTTATTCCTATTCCTGGGGGTAAATTGAAGCTTTCATATACCGTATTGTTGAATGCTTCCCTTGTCAACAGGCCATCCTTGATACTGTCTGATATTAAACCCACATTGATGCCGTCATCCAGATCATGGCATACATAAGCTATCGTATCAGTAAGCGCTACAATCTGCCCCTCAAGGCTGGACGGCTCATTAGGCTTGAGATCTTCATAAATTCCTTCAGTGTGGTCTTTTGTATGCTTGAGTATGCCTTCCCTCACTTCCCAGGTGAGGTTGAGACCATAATCCCCCGTGCCGGGTTTTTGCTCAATGACATCGATAACCCTGACACTATTCTCATTGTGGTAAAATCCATGTTCGTTTTTGAGGAAATCTGACAGCAGTTCTTCTGCTGCATGGCCAAAAGGAGTATGTCCCAGGTCATGCCCCAGTGCAATTGCTTCAGTCAGATCCTCGTTAACTGCAAGGGAACGGGCTATCCCCCGTGCAATCTGGGCTACTTCCAAACTGTGGGTCAGTCTGGTCCTGTAGTAGTCCCCTTCATGGTTGACGAATACCTGGGTTTTATACATTAAGCGCCTGAAAGCGCTGGAGTGTATTATCCTGTCTCTGTCTCTCTGAAAGTCGCCCCGTGCTTCAAAATTTGCATTTTTCTCATTAGGGTTCCGCCTGCTCCCGGATTTTGGCTGCTTTGTTGCATAAGGGGCCAGTAACAGGTCATGGATAATCTGTATTTTTTCTTTATATCTGGGTGGCGTTCCGATTTCCTTATAAATCTTCTCCCGTATCCCATCAAGGCCGGTATTGCCATTATTCACTGCATCCATGAGAACAGCTCCTTTTCGCATTTGTTATAATGCATAGGAAAGTATAAATTTCCGATGCGGGCCCACGAAACAAGTTCGTTACACCCACAACATCAATGTAAGGTTTTCCTATGGGAAAACCTTCAGTGTGACACTTTCCGTTAAATGCATTTTATAAAAGGCTTCCTTGGTCGTTAAGATGCTTCAATAGAAGCCTTTTTTATATATAGTATAAACTTTTTACGGCGTAAATAAAAGGAGGGTTGTTTCAAGAACAGGAATATATGGTAATTATATGTATTTGAACATACAAGGAATTTATAGCCCTATTGAGGTAAAAATAAAACAAGTAGGGAATCAGGCATTTTATAATGTGACCGGATACCGTCGAATAAAATATAGTATCTATATATTTCGCACTAAACATTTTACATTGAATTCATTATAGTGCGAAATATTTTCCTTGATTCATATGTCGTGAAAAGTACATATCTGAAAAAGCTCGGAGGCGTAGGTTTATGGAAGAAGAGGACGGCAGAGCACTGCCGCAGAGCAAGCTGAAGGGGTATTTATTATTACTCAGGCCAAAACAGTGGATAAAGAATTTCTTCGTATTTGCAGCGCTGCTTTTTTCGGGGAATATGGAAAAGCTGTCATATATAGCTATGGCAGCCTTTGCATTTGCTTGCTTCTGCGTTGTTTCCTCTGTAGTATATATTTTTAATGATATGCTGGATATAGAGAAGGATAGGAAGCACCCAAAGAAAAAGAACAGGCCTCTTGCCTCGGGAGCGGTGGGCAAATCTGAAGCAGTGGTAATGCTTATTTTACTTACACCTGTGTCTGTTTACTTTTCGTTTCTTATAGATACAGCTTTTGGACTTCTTATAGTGCTTTATTTAGTAAATAATGTTTTATATACACTCTATGTAAAGAACCTGGTAATCCTGGACGTTATGTCCATAGCGCTGGGCTTTATAATAAGGGTGGCGGGAGGTGCTGTAGCAATAAGGGTTGGCATATCACCATGGCTATTGCTGTGCACACTGCTTTTGGCATTGTTTCTAGGCTTCAGCAAGAGGAGGAACGAGCTTGTTGTCCTGCAGGAGGATGCAGAGCACCACAGGACAATCCTGCAGCATTATTCTCTGGATTTCATAGATAACATGCTGTCCATAGTTACCGCATCAACTGTCATATCATACAGCCTGTACACCTTTTTTGCCAGCGCGGATAAGCTTTCAATGATAACAATACCCTACGTGCTATATGGCATTTTCAGGTACCAGTATATCATATACAATAAAAACCTGGGTGAAAGTCCAGAAGAAGTAGCAATCAGCGATAAACCGTTATTGATAAACATAATACTATGGGTATTAACCAGTGTCATAATACTCTATAGAGGTTGATTAGTCATCGGATACTGACACTATCCCCGGAAGCGGGGCAGCGATACCTGCAAGCAGGATTCCGACAGCGATGCATAGGAAGGGTTCAACTATCGACCTGTACCTGGGAGCAAAGTAAAATATGAGAATTATTAAATTTACATACAACACGTTTCCTATAATCCATGCGGATTCACTGAATAAAACCCTTAGGGCTCCGGCAAGCAGAAGCTTGATGGTGAACAGTGCGAATAATATGAGCCCGGCTTCCCATAGGAAAGTAAAGGATATCATAGGAATCCTATAATACCTGTTTGAAAAATTGCTCCCCACAATACCCATTCTTCTAAGGCTTCCGTATAGGGGCAGCCTATATGTCCTGTCCAGGTATGCTTTTGCCTCTGTTATATGAAAATCCCCATCGTATAAGAAGAGTCTCTCTTTGATCTTCATAAGCTGAGCTTCCCTCTTAGGGTTGTTTATAATAAATTTCAACCCTTCCTTATATCCGGTTTCGTACAGCCTGTTTATGTCGGTGTAAGGCTTTACATCCACCCATTGTCCGTTTGCGAGTTCATTGTGCGCCATATAAAAATTGATGGGACCGTTCGCATCAATGAGTATGAACCTTCCTGTAACGGCATAATTCCTAATAATCCATGGAGTAAAAGTGAGCAGCATAATAACCAGGGTTATGGCTCCATCCAATACAATAATCTCAATAGTTCTCCTAAAGTTATACCTCTTGGCGGTAGAAAACAACAGTATAAATACCAGCATGACACCTGGAAGCAGAAGCAGTACCGGGCGGGTAAGATTTCCCACCCCAAGGGTAAGAGAATATAGGATGAGGTATTTATGCGGTATATACCCGTTATGGTGCGTCAGCTTCAAGGGAAGCTCATATTTTATATATTTAAGGCCAAAGTAGACAACCAGGAGGTAAATTGTCATAAATACCGATTCTACATAAAGATGGTTCGTATATACTACCATTCTGGGATTCACCGCCATAATAATGCCGGCAATGAAGCCAGCCTCCCTATAATAAGGGCTGTATCTTTTTATCGCTTCAGCAGCAGTCAGGTAGGCAATCAGACAGGAGACCGTTGAAAAAGCAGCCTGTATCATTCTCATAGCAATAAAGTCCTTTGCTGTTCCCCAGAACTTATATACAAACCCGGAGAGAAATATGTACAGCGGCGGCCAATATGCATATCTTGCCCAGTGCTCACCGAAGCTGTGACCATAATATTCACCTTTTGCCACATTTAAGGCATAATTATACATGCTCCAGGCATCTATTTTGAATTCAAAGGGTGTATAAAGCACAAAACGGAATCTCAAATAGGCTGCAGTAAAAATTATTAAAAGCATATATACCTTGGTTCTGGCTGTATTTTGCATATTGTGTCCCTTCCGGTTCTTAAGATGATATTATCTATAATCATATATTATTGTATTACATGCTTGCCTTTATTATTAAACATGCCATATTAAACACATAAAAATTAGAGAGGCGATTAAATTGCCTCTCTAATTTTTATGTGTTTAGGTTTTATTGTTAGTTTGCTTTCTTTGTAAGCTTGACCTGTGCAAAGTTATATCTATATCTGACATCAGAAGATTTGTTATTGTCAAGTATCTTGATTGTGAGCTGTTTTACACCAATGAGGTTGATATCATTAACCTTTATCGGACTACCGCCTTTTGTTGCTATTGAAGTTTCATACAACACATTTCCATCACCAATTAGCTGCAGACTGGCTCCTATATCCGTAATCCTGCCATTTACCGGATCAGGGCTGGAATCATCTACACCGAATACGCCTGATATGCTGGTATAATTACCTTCAAGTGCATATACTACACTGGAAGAGCCATTTGCACCTATTCCACTGCATATTAGGGCATCCTTGCTATCATATTCGGTATTGTTCATCTTAAGCCTCTTGCCCTGTTCCCATGCAATTCCCAACATCATCTTACTTTTTGTGAAAGGAGTCATATCACCTATACCTACTATCAGGCCATTTGGTTTGACAACTTCACCCAGATATATTGTGTTTTCCTTCTCATCAAAGCTTACATCCTTGCCAAAGGCATTGGCTACCGCCCTTATAGGAAGGTAGGTTGTGCCGTTGTACTGGAAGGGTTCAACCTTTTTGCCGCTTGCATCCTTGAGGTCGAGTATTTTTCCATCAAGGGCTATCTTTACTCCGGAGAATACCACCTGAATGCTCTTTGTTACAGGTGCTGCAAAAATTGTACAGAAAACAAAAGAGGTAATAATTACACCGACCAATATGCCTTTAAGCATTTCTTTTGATACTTTCACTTTGTCTCCTCCTTTAACTGAAATATATTTATTTTATTTTACATCAGAATATTCCAAAAATAAAGTAAAAATAGCAAAATAGGATGAAAATAGGTAATTGGGAGGAGAAATCCATACAAATAATAACAGAAAATATTAATTTTGCTAATGGATTATCTCTGTATTATAATTAGACTTGAAACGGTCTAACTATATATGCTTTGTAAGCATTGAGGTTCGATAAATGGAGGCGTTTTTATGGAAGGGTACCATGGAATGATTGATAAGATAAGGACCTTTTTTGTTATTGCCACTCAGAATCCTATTGAGAACTATGGTACGTTTCCCCTTCCGGAAGCTCAGCTTGACAGATTTCTTATGAAGATAAACATGGGTTATCCCGGCAGAGGAATGGAAGAAAAAATACTTGGCAGGACTGAAGCTGACAATCCTCTTGAAAAACTTACAGCCATATGTTCTGCAGAGGATATAATTTTAATGCAAAGGGATTCTTTTGCACTTGTGCAGGAATTGGTAAGCAAAGTGGAAATTCCTTTGGAAAATGTTAAGAAGGTAAAGTAATATGAACACTCTCTGGTTTGCAATTGTTGTGCTTTTATTGGTTGCCCTTCAGGAAAGGCTCTATCAAAAATATAATATTCAAGAATCTGTCTGTCACGCGGGGCTTTGATTGCAGCAATGCCCTGCCGGGTGATATAGTTCAGCTTTCAATAAAAGTAACAAACAGAAAAATACTTCCTGTAACCTGGATGCATATTGAGTCAATTCTTCCCGTGGAGCTGAAGCTTGTCAATGAAACGGTGAAGGAATACCGGAATAAGACGGAGTATCTGCATAACATTGTTATGTCTATTTTGCCGTATCAGAGGGTCAATAGAAAGTATAAAGTGAAATGTGCACAAAGAGGTTATTATAAAATAAGAATGGTGGAAGTCAAATCTACCGATATGTTCGGGGATAAGTCTTATTCAATCAAAATTGACGCTCCGGCAAATATTACCGTATACCCAAGGTTTGCCGACTTATCAGGCTTGCAGATACCGGCAGGCACAATGCAGGGAGATGTTGTAGTAAAAAGGTGGATTCTTGACGATCCTGTCATGATAGCCGGAGTGAGGGATTACAGTAGGGGTGACAGCATCAGGGATATAAACTGGAAAATAACTGCAAAAAGGCAAAAGCTTATGGTTAACCAGCATGATTTTACATCTGATAAGAAAATAATGCTGATCCTGGATGTGGACGATTTTGACGATATATGGTCGGTTACGAATGAGTTGACTCAGCTGGTGGAACAGGCTATAGAGGTAACTGCTTCAATAGCGGATATTGCTATAAATGAGGGGTTGCCCGTAGGATTTGCTACAAATGCTCTGTATGGCGGAAACAGGGAAAATGCCGTTGTTCAGCCTAATACGGGAGATGACCAGCTTGGTGAGATACTAAATTGTCTTGGAAGAATCCAGTATTACAAAAAATACAGCTTTCATGAATTGATGCAGCTGCTTGAGAGGGACATGGAATGGGGCACAGAGCTTATAATGGTTGTGCCTTCCGTCAGGGATGAGTTCATGGTGGAGCTGCAACTGCTCAAACATAGAAAAGTGACTGTTGTATCTATGTCAGGCTGCGAAGCAAAGGCGGTGCCTCAAAACTGCGATATTTATGTCTATGATAAGGTAGGTGAGCCCGATGCGGTTATCTAGACTGTTGAATCTTGGGTTAAAGCTGCTGGCAGCTGTTTTGGAAGCTATTATTTCATATATGGTATATCTGCTTGTAAACAATTTCTGGTTCACCAACCGTGCCGGTATCGGCCTTGGAAACATTGTATCGGTGTCTTTGCTGTCGGTCTCTTTTACATATCTTACGGGAAGATTGAAAATAAAGAAAAACATAAGGGATTATTCTGTTGTGGCAGCCGGACTTTTGATAATTCTGGCGTTTGCAGCCTGGAAGGCCTCCGGCCTAAATCCGACTTCACTTGGAATGAGTATTATTCTGCTGGCATTTTTATGGGTCAGAGGAATATGGTATTCGGTTGCAGAAAACAAGGAGTTATACACACTTGCGCAGTTTTACACAGGAATGGCTGTATTGCTGGCAACCAACGCTTTTTCATTGCTATTGCAGGAATTGCACGAATTTATACCAATTATAAGTCAATGTACGGTATTTGTTGCGTTAACAGGAATATTCCTGCTGACAAGGTGCAAATCTGAAAGCTATACACAGCTGGAGAATAAAAAAAGGACGGAACTGGCAGACCTGCTTTTGACATTGGGGTTGTTGCTGCTGATGCTTCTCATGTCGTCCGGGCGGATTCTGAAATGGGTATTATTCTATTTGGCTGTGGCAGCTGAATGGCTGTTTGAAATTATATATAAAGTATTACTGGTTGTAGGTTACGTGCTGAATATGATATTTATGTGGTTCATAACGCATCTAAGGGAATTTGTTGGTATATTCAGCACCGGAGGAGGGCCGCCTCAAGAAATTGAAAATTACCTGGAATATGCGGAAAAGCCGTGGATGAATATGGTTGCAAGGGTTGCCGCGTATTGTGTTATAATTTTATGTGTCGTATTAGTATTTGTTTACATAAAGACTCTTTTAGACAAGGTGCTCAGAAAAGGTACCGGGGATGAATACACAGAGGGAAGGGAATTTCTAATAAAGACGGAAAGCATAAGGGACGGCGTACTAAAAGGGCTCGGATCCATGGGAAAGGGTATCGTAAAGGCGATAGGGCTTTTGGGAAAGCTTAAGCTCAGCAACAGGGAGAAGATAAGACATGAGTACAGAAATCTTCTGATACTGCTGTATGAGAAAGGTATAGCAGGGAGAAACGATACCGCAGAAAGGCTTGATAATATATTAAGCCATAAATATCCTGAGGTTCAAACAAATATCCGCAGCGCTACCGATATATATAAAAGGGTCCGCTATGGTGCCCATGAGCCGGATGATGAACAAGTAAAGGTGTTTAAAGTCCATACTCAAGCTATAAGGGCGGGAATATTACGCTGAAGAATGGGCTGAAGCCCCAAAATCCGTTTAAATGACTCCAAAAGGCAGGTATAATGATAAAATACTACCTGCCTTTTGGAGTTTTTTAATGTAAAGCTTTTAACCATACGGCTGCAGGCTTTTATATTGGCTGTATAAGGCTATTTACATATCCTTGAGCATCATATCTCCGCCTTTTTTTGTTTTGCCCCGATTTTGCCTCCAATTTCAGCTAAAATTATGCTTATTTTGGCTTTCAATAATACAATTCTATGTCCATTTTCCCCATTCTACATATTTCACCATTTTTATTGACAGAAAGGGCAAAAATGTCTATACTGTACATAAAAGGTATATACAGTATGAACAGTATGCACACTATAAACGGCATTAACAATTTGCAGGCTACCACTGTATATAAAGCACAATAACAATTGGAACACAATCTGTCTCACGAACTGCTCAAGTCTGAATGAGGTGTATATATATGGATATAACAGTCAGCAGTTCTGTTCAAGAACCAATTTATGAACAGATAGCCAATCAGATAAAAAAGATGATTATCAACCAGGAGCTTAAACCTGGTGAAGGGCTGCCATCAATAAGAAATCTTGCCAGTCAGCTTCACATAAGCGTAATCACAACAAAGAGGGCTTATGATGAGCTTGAAAAGGAAGGCTTTATTGAAACTGTAGTGGGCAAGGGCTGCTTTGTATCCAATGAGAATAAGGAATTCATAAAGGAAAAGAAGCTTCAGATGGTGGAAGAAAAGCTTGCTGAGGTGATAAAGGACAGCAGGGTTTTAAACATTGGACTCCAGGGTCTAAAAATGATGCTGGAGGTTTTATATAGAGAGGTTGTTTGATGGAGGCCTATAGACTTCCATTTTTTTCTGGATTTATAATATAATATATAGGAACAATAAAAAAGGCTTCTATTATAGCATCTTAACGATCAAGGAAGCCTTTTATGAAATGCATTTAACGGAAAGTGTCACACTGGAGGTTTTCTCATAGGAAAACCTTACATTGATGTTGTGGGTGTAACGAATTTGTTTCGTGGGCTCACATCGGAAATTTATACTTTCCTATGCATTATGAAAAAGCGAAGTTATAACGTATCGATTCGAGGTGTTATATTGCTTACTAGGGCATTAATAAAAACCTTTATAAAGGATAATGAAAACACCAGGGATAAAAAGGTCAGGCAGGCTTATGGGTATATGAGCGGGGCTGTTGGAATCGCAGTAAACGTAACCCTTTTTACTGTCAAAATAGTGATAGGACTTCTGACCAACAGTATAGCCGTAACGGCTGATGCGGTAAACAACCTGTCTGATGCAGCTTCCTCAATCATTACCGTTGTCGGGTTTAAGATGACAAGCAAGCCTGCGGACAGGGAACACCCCTTTGGGCACGGAAGAATCGAATATATAGCTGCAATGGTTATTTCATTTATGGTTATGCTTGTGGGTTTTGAATTTTTCAAGAGCTCTATCGACAGGATAAGGAATCCGATGAAATTAAATTTTGACATTACGGTATTTATTATCCTAATGCTTTCTGTGGTTTTAAAGGTTTGGCTGGGAAGGTTTTACACAAGGATCGGAAAGACTATCGGGAGCAAAGTAATGGCAGCAACCGCTACTGACAGCCTGAGCGATGTAATAACTACTTCTGTGGTCGCTTTCTCACTGCTGGCATCCCGCTGGATAGCGTTTCCCATAGATGGATATATTGGGCTTCTTGTGGCATTGTTCATAATATATGCAGGTTTTTCACTGATTAAGGATACACTTGATCCCTTGCTTGGTGATGCGCCGGAACCTGAATTTATTAAGGAGATTACAGAAAAGACATTAAAATATGATGGTATAATAGGCATACACGATATGATAGTACATAATTACGGCCCTGGTAGGTGTGTAGTGTCGTTGCATGCAGAAATCCCTGCGAAGCTGGATATAATGAAAGCCCATGACATAGTAGATAAAGCTGAAAGCGAGATTTCCGAGGAACTGGACATCCACATGATTATTCATATGGACCCAATCAATACCGATGATAAGGTTGTGCAGAAAACTCAGGAGCAGGTGGTGGAAGTAATAAAGGAGTTCCCTGATAACTTATCCATACATGATTTCAGAATTGTAGGGGGCGAAGAGCATAAGAACCTTATCTTTGATATGGTTGTACCTCATGAGTATAACGATAAGGAAGCCAAGGAACTGTCCCGGGGTGTGGCTAAGGCGATAAAGGAAAGATATCCCCACTATGATGCTGTAATTACAATAGACAGAGCATATTCCATATTGAACAAATAAGAGGATACAGGTGTCAATGGCCTACATTTATTTAATGCTAAATGTATATTAAGCGGTTGACATCTTCTTTTTTTTAAAATATTATATGAGTATATGCAAATATAGTAATGCAATGGGGGGTGAGAGTTTGGATTTGCTCCTGATAATGAAGGCCTTGGCAGATGAGACGAG
>JBLNDG010000111.1:0-29749 GCA_050261415.1 Caulobacteraceae bacterium
TGCAGGGCATGTCGGATTTGCAGAATCCATCAACATGATTGCTGACGCTATCGGCTGGAAGCTCAGTGATTTCAAACAATCAATGGAACCTATAGTAACTAAGGTAGACAGGAAATCCCCGTATGGATTTGCCAAAGCAGGGGATGTTGCAGGCTGTGCGATGAAGGGCTACGGATATGTCGGCGGAGAACTCAAGATAGAAATGGATCATCCGCAGCAGATAGAGCCACAGTTGGGCGGAACAGAAACAGGGGATTACATAGTAATAAAGGGTACCCCTAATGTTAATATGGCAAACAAGCCGGAAATCCCCGGTGGAATCGGTACAATTGCTATGTGCGTAAATATGATTCCTCATGTTATAAACGCCAGACCGGGACTCAAGACCATGATTGATCTTCCCGTACCAAGAGCTATTATGGGCGATATGAGGGATTTGATAGAAGAAGATTAATTCTGAACTTTACGGGGGACATAATTGCATGTCCCTCGTATGTCTGTAAAATTGAATATTAAAGCAGCCATGAAGTATTAATTATAAACAGCGCATTTATTATAAGGCAATATTGGTAATTCATATATATATTCAAACCAATGATTGTACTACATTTACAACAGTAAAAGGAGAAGATAACAATTGGAAAATGTAAAAGTAGCTATTTGGGGATTCGGAGCAATGGGCAGCGGAATGGCAAGAATGCTTCTGACAAAACAGGGTGTTGATATTGTCGGAGTATGCGATATGCACCCGGAAAGAGTCGGAAAGAGCGTCTATGAAATTTTGGGTGTAAGCAGAGGAGAAAGGCCGGAAGTTATTGTCAAGAATGACATTAATGAGGTTTTATCGGAAAAGGGCTGTGATATATGTCTGTGTGCAACCCATTCCTTTACCAAAAAAGCATTTCCTTTTCTGAAGCAAGCTTTGGAAAAGAAGGTAAACGTAATTTCTACAGCTGAAGAAATGTCATATCCGCAGGCACAGAACCCGAAATTGGCTGCTGAACTGGACAGAATTGCTAAAGAAAACGGTGTTACCATACTTGGAACAGGAATAAATCCGGGACTTATAATGGACCTTCTTGTCGTATGCTTGACAGGCTGCATGACTGATGTTAAGTATATTGAGGCAAAAAGGGTAAACAGCTTGTCGCCCTTCGGACCAGCAGTAATGGAGGAACAAGGTGTTGGAATAACAGTTGATGAATTTGAAAAAGGTGTAAATGACGGTACCCTTGCAGGACATGTGGGATTTGCGGAGTCGGTAAGAATGATTGGTGATGCTGTAGGTTGGAATGTTGAAAAGTTTGAACAGCAGATGAAGCCTATAGTGACTTCTGTAGACAGGAAATCTCCGTATGGCTTCGCCGCAGCAGGAAATGTGGCAGGTGTAAATATGACAGGGCAAGGGTATGTTGACGGAGAGATAAAGATAGATATGATACATCCCCAGCAGATAGAGCCCGAAATGGAAGGAACACATACTGGAGATTATATAACAATAAAAGGAACGCCTGAAGTAAATATGTCGATAAAACCGGAAGTTGAGGGCGGCCTTGGAACAATAGCAATGTGTGTAAATATGATTCCCCATGTAATAAATTCCGAACCGGGGTTGAAAACTATGATTGACTTACCGGTGCCAAGGGCAATTATGGGCGATATGAGAAAGTTTATTAAGAGAAAATAAAGGAGTGTTGCTACAATGAGCGAAGCAAAAAAAGGAGACTGGGTACAAATACACCAGATTGTACTTAAACCTGAAGAGAGGGCTCCCCAGGTTCCTGACGATACCAAAAAGGTACCTCTGGAGCTTTGGGTAAAGGGCATAGCCCTTCACGATGCAGAAATTGGTGAGACAATTGAGGTTGTAACCACAACAGGGAGAAAGGTAAAAGGGGAACTTACAGCTGTAAACCCCAGATATATTCATGACTTCGGTAATTTTGTACCTGAGCTTTTGAAGGTAGATATGCAGCTTAAGGAAATCCTTTACGGAGGTGGTTCAAATGAGTAGAGACATGTCTTACGTAGCCGTAATGGGACGGAAAAACGAGATAATGAAAAAGGCAATAGGAATAGACTACACTGTATTTGAATCAGGAAGTATTTCCTTTGATTACGAGAGAATGATGAGGGAAGCCGGTTATACACTGGAAGAAATACAACGGATACAAACCGAAACCAGCGTAGGAAATACTCCTATAATTGAGCTCAGGAATCTTACTGAGCTTGCAAGAAAGGTAGCTCCGAAGGGAAAAGGCGCAAGAATATTTGTAAAGGATGAAGCTGCAAATCCCTCGGGAAGCTTTAAGGCAAGAAGAGCTGCCAATGCAGTGTATCACGCCAAGAAGAACGGTTACAAGGGAGTAATCGCAGCAACAAGCGGAAACTATGGTGCAGCAGTGGCATCACAGGCTGCTATGAGAGGCCTGAAATGTATAATTGTTCAGGAATGCTATGACAGCAGGATGGTCGGGCAGCCGGAAATTCTGGAGAAGCAGCGCGTATGCGAAGCTTATGGCGCTGAGGTAGTTCAGCTTTCCGTAGGACCGGAGCTTTTCTATACATTCCTTGCATTGCTTGAAGAAACAGGCTATTTCAATGCATCCTTATACACACCCTTTGGAATTGCAGGGGTAGAAACTCTTGGCTATGAGCTTTCAATGCAGTTCAGAGAAAAGCTCGGAAAGGATCCAGACAAGGTTGTTATTACCCATGCAGGAGGAGGCAATGTTACAGGAACTGCCAGAGGCCTCATAAAAGCCGGCGCAAAGGATGTTGAAGTTGTTGGAGCAAGTGTTGACCTTTCAGGGCTGCATATGGCTTCCGACAAGGACTTTAACCGGAAATCCTTTACAACGGGTCATACAGGTTTCGGTATTCCATTTGCCACATGGCCTGACAGGGCTGATGTTCCAAGAAACGCAGCAAGACCTTTACGGTATTTGGACAGATATGTGCTTGTAAGGCAAGGCGAGGTATTCTACATCACAGAAGCGCTTTCGGTACTGGAGGGTATTGAAAGAGGGCCTGCAGGAAACACTTCCCTTACAGCTGCTTTCGCCCTTGCTCAGGAAATGGATAGGGACCAGATAATAGTAGTGCAGGAGACCGAATACACAGGTGCAGGAAAGCACCCGATGCCTCAATTAAGCTTTGCAAAGGAAAACGGTATTGAAGTAATGTTTGGAGAGCCGGATGAGGAAGTACCGGGCAAAAACATTATATTACCGACACATCCGTCAAAAATTAAGGTAAGAGACTTTGACCTCAACAAAGCAAGGACATCCTATATAAAGAATTGTATCAGCAATTACAAGGTAAACGAAGTTACAAAAGAAGACCTGGAATTCCTGATTAAAGACACAAAGTCCGACGAAAGCTTTGTAAAGAATGTGCTTGATGAATTGAATGTTAAATTAAAATAATAATGTGGAGGGATTAGCCAATGAAACGTGCTGATGATTTCGAGGTAAGAAGAAAGCATCTTGAAGGCCTTAATGATGAAGGACTCAAGAAAAGGTTCTGGGAGCTTGCAGAAAAAATAGTAGAACCGATGCTGGAAATCGGTTATAAAAACACAACACCCGCAATTGAAAGAAGTATACTTCTGCGTATGGGTTTTTCAAGCTTGGAAGTAAAACCTATAGTTGAGGGAGTTATGAAAAAGGGCTTAATGGGAAAAGGTGCTGGCAACGTTGTATGGAGACTTTCAAAGAAGCTTGGCGTTTCAGTAAGAGAAGCCGGTTTAGCACTTGCAGACGGCAAATACTGGGACGAAGTTGAAAAATTGTTTTAAAGGAGGGGAAACAGATGAAATTGGATCCGAATAAAAAGCTTGATATAAAGGAATTGTTAAAAGACCTTGAAAGCTATAGGCCCAGGAGAAGAGGCTGGCACTGGAGAGAAGGAAGAAACGAAAAAAGGATTATCGGGGATTTTGAATATCATGAAACTTCGGAAGGCTTAAAAAACTATGTTCCCCTTCCGGGAAGCAGAGGTTTTAATTACATCGATCCTCAGCCGGATTGCATTATTACTACAGAAATTGCTTCAGGTAGATTCGAGGATGATATAAGAAGAATGAGAATGGCTGCATGGCACGGTGCAGACCACATAATGGTTATAAGAACTGCAGGACAGTCCCATATTGACTCTCTTATTGAAGGCACAACTCAGGGTATAGGCGGTATTGCCGTTACAAGAAAGCAGTGCAGGGCTACCAGAAAAGCTCTTGATATGATAGAGGATGAAGTTGGAAGACCGATTAACTTCCACTCCTACGTATCAGGTGTTGCAGGGCCTGACATTGCTGTAATGTTTGCTGAAGAAGGAGTTAATGGGGCACATCAGGACCCGCAATACAACGTCCTTTACAGGAATGTAAATATGGTAAGAAGCTTTACCGATGCCTGCGAAGCTAAAAAGATAATGACCTGGGCAGATATGCTTCAGATTGATGGAGCACACAATGCCAATGCTACAGCCATGAAAGCATGGAAGGTCAGACCAGAACTTATGGTACAGCATGCCATAAACAGCATATTCTCAAGAAAGATCGGGATGAAGCCTGAGAACATAGCACTTTCAACAGTGCCGCCAACTGCACCTCCGGCTCCTCGTATGAGAATCGACCTGCCCTATGCAGTAGCACTCAGGGATTTCTTCTCTGATTATAAAATGAGAGCACAGCAGAATACAAAATATATGGAATCAGACATGAGGGAGGCAACGGTTACACATACCCTTGACCTTATGATCTCAAGACTTACAAGTGCCGACATACAGTCGACAATTACTCCCGATGAGGGAAGAAACGTACCGTGGCATTATAACAATATAGCAGCAATCAGTACAGCTAAACAAGCCCTTAACGGCATGGACGGGCTTCGTGAGATGGTAAAGTTGGACAGGGAAGGACCTCTTGGCGACGAAGTAAGAGAGCTTAAGGAAAGAGCAGTGCTTTTCATGGAGGAAATCCTTGAAGTAGGTGGATACTTCAAAGCTGTAGAAAACGGATTCTTCATAGACAGCGGCTATTATCCGGAAAGAAACGGAGATGGAATACCAAGACAGATAGACGGCGGTATCGGCGTAGGCATGATATTTGAAAGGGACAAGGATTACTTTGCACCGGTTTCCGTTCACTATGGCTACAATAATATTCCGGCTGAATTCAAGAAGGCTTCTGATGCAATAGGCGGAGATACCTTCGAGGATCCTTCAAAGATAATATATGTCGATGAGCTTGATGAATACGATAATGTTAATAACAGGCTCAAGGATTTGGATAAATACTACGATACAAACATCGTAAAACCTGAGGTTGAGTGGAGAGCAGACGGTATTGTTGCTACGACAATATTCCTGCCTCTTGATGAAAGAACTGCTGAGTTTGCTGCTATCAAGTGCGGTGAAAAGCTTGGACTAGAAGATGTAACAGTCGTTCATAAGCAGTGTATGCATCCTTCGGAAGGAACCCTTGTCGAGATAAAAGGAAAGGTAAAGTTCGATATAGATATTAATGAACTTGTAATTCCTGTAAAAATACCGGTGCTTTCAGCGGAAGAAATAAGGAAAGACATCGAAGCCAAGCCTATGTTCGTTGTAGCAGCTACTGTTGGTGAAGACGAACACTCGGTAGGAATGAAAGAAACTCTGGATATCAAGCATGGAGGAATTGAAGGGTTCGGTATAAAATATCTTTATCTCGGAACTTCATGCCCGGTCGAAAAACTTGTGGACGCTGCTATTGAAACAAATGCGGATGCAATACTTGCAAGCACCATAATCACTCATGACGATGTTCATACAAAGAACATGAGAAAGCTTCACGAGCTTTGCGTAGAGAAGGGTATAAGAGATAAAGTAATGATTGTTGTAGGCGGTACACAGGTTACAAATGAAATAGCGGTCGAAGCAGGTATGGACGCAGGCTTCGGCAGAGGTACCCATGGAATAGATGTAGCAAGCTTCTTAGTCAAGAGAAGAAGGGAAAAGCAATAAAATGAAGATTAATGTACTGGTAGCTGAAATAGGAAGCACCACTACAGTAGTTAACGCCTTTGACAGGATAATGAGCCCTTGCCCGGAATTTGTCGGGCAGGGGCAAGCCCCTACTTCGGTACTTGACGGCGATGTCACCATCGGACTTAAGGGTGCTGTGGAGGATTTGAGGAAAAACATTGGCGTTAGTGATATTGAATGGGAGGAATTCCTTGCCACAAGCAGTGCAGCCGGAGGACTCAGAATGACTGTTCACGGGCTTGTGTATGACATGACGGTAAGAGCTGCAAAGGAAGCCGCATTAGGCGCAGGAGCTATTTTGAAGCATACTACCGCCGGGAAGCTTCGAAGGACGGATCTGAAAAGAATTGAAGAAATAAGGCCGAATATAATACTTGTTGCCGGAGGAGTTGATTACGGAGAAAGGGAAACTGCGCTGCACAATTTTGAAATGATAGCATCGATGGGACTTAAAATTCCCGTAATATATGCCGGTAATGTAGAGAACCAGGAAGAAGTAAGGCTGATTGGGGAAGAAACAGGAGTAAACCTTTATTGCGTAGAAAATGTATACCCCAAGGTTGATATGCTTAATGTAGAGCCCACAAGGAGTGTTATACAGAAGGTTTTTGAAGAGCATATCATTCATGCCCCCGGAATGACAACGGTAAGGGAAATGGTAAATGGGCCGATAATACCTACACCCGGTGCCGTTATGGAGACAGCGAAGCTTTTGAAGGAGTATCTCGGAGACCTTGTAGTATTCGACGTAGGAGGAGCTACGACAGATGTACATTCTGTCACTGAAGGCTCGGAAGAGATAAACAGAATACTTATAAGCCCTGAACCGGAAGCAAAAAGGACGGTTGAAGGAGACCTGGGAGTATACGTAAACCTTGCGCATATAGTGGAAAAGATTGGCTTAGAAAATCTAAAAAAAGAGTTTCCAGATGCTGAAGACCTTATAAAAAATGCAAAACCAATACCCCAGACGGACAGGGAAAAACAGTTTATTGAAAGACTGACAAAAGAAGCCGTACTCACCTCTCTGGAACGGCATGCAGGAACATTGAGGTATTTATATGGGCCTACAGGGAAAAAGACTGTAGCTGAAGGTAAGGATTTGACAAACATCAAGTTTATTATCGGCACAGGAGGAGCCCTAACAAGGCTTCCCGACAGGGTAGGCATACTGGAGGAAGTGGGAAGGCACAGTAAAGGTATTGAACTCTTCCCTGGCAAGAATTCAAAGATACTAATCGATAACCATTACATCATGGCTTCTTTGGGAGTGCTGTCAAAAAGGTTTCCGGAGGCAGCGCTTGAATTAATGAAGTCAAGCATGGGCATTTAACTGAAAGTGAGGGATGAATAATGCGCTATCCTGCAATAGTGGTTGATACCGGTAAACTCAAGCATAATACTGCGGTAATGATGGATAAGGCTGAAAAGCACGGAATAGATATAGTTCCGGTAACAAAGGTATACTGTGGCAATCCTGAAATTGCAAAAGCTTCAGTAGAAGCAGGAGCTAAAATGCTGGCAGATTCCAGGATAGAGAATATCATTAAGTTAAAAAATCTTGAAGTTCCTAAGATGTTGCTCAGAATACCTATGCTTTCACAAATTGATGAGATAGTGGAATATGTTGACATCAGCCTTAATTCAGAATATGAAGTGATTAAGGCCCTTTCAGAAAAAGCTTTGGGAAAAGGCAAGGTCCATAAGGTATTACTTATGGTTGACCTGGGTGATTTGAGGGAAGGGGTATGGTATGAAAATGCAGTTGAGTTTGCAGGCAAGCTATTGGAGCTTAAGGGTATAAAGCTTGCCGGCATTGGAACTAACCTTACCTGCTACGGCGCTGTGATTCCAAGCAGCAAAAACTTAGGGCTGCTTGTTTCTATCGCAGAGCAAATAGAAAAGAAATACAATATAAAGCTGGATATAATCTCCGGAGGAAATTCCAGCAGCATACACCTGTTGAACAAGAACGAAGTACCGAAGGGCATAAACCAGCTTCGCCTTGGGGAGTCAATTGTTTTGGGTAATGAGACTGCTTACAGTGAAAGAATTGAGGGAACCTACGGGGATGTATTCACTTACATGGCAGAGATCATAGAGCTTAAGGAAAAACCATCTGTTCCTGTCGGAGAAACCGGAGTCGATGCCTTTGGCGAAAAACCTGTATATACGGATCGCGGGATTAGAAAAAGGGCAATTGTCGCTTCAGGAAGGCAGGACATTAAACTGGATGGATTAATACCCAGGGATAAGGATGCGATAGTCCTGGGTGCCAGCAGTGATCACCTGATTATTGATGTCAGCGACTGCAAGAAAGAGTATAAAGTCGGGGACATATTGGAATTTGACATGAGTTATGGTGCTCTGCTTGCTGCGTTTACATCAGAATATGTAAATAAAGTTATAAAATAAAAAAGATATTTTATAAGCAGCCATGCTATAGATGGGCATCTTATAGAAAAATTTCTATACCAATGCCAACCTATACATGGCTGCTCTTGTTTTAGGGTGTTTTTATATTGGTAATATATTGGATGTACTAGAATTATTTATCTTTTAATTTACCCCCATATGATATAAAATGAAATATGGGAGGTGTGGTCACAAGTGAAGAGAAGACTTACTGTGTTTACAGTATTTATTATAATAATAATGCTCACATCCGCTTTATCTGCTTATTGTGATGACGACAGAAGCTATTATATGAGCAGCTTCACTGTCAATGCGGTTTTGGACAGCGGCGGCAGTATGAATATTGAGGAGAAAATTACTTATGAATTTGACGGTAGCTTCAGAGGTGTGTACAGAACTTTAAAAACAGAAAACAGCGATGGTATAAGCAATATTGAGGCTTTCAAGCAGGTTAACGGACAGCTAAAAAAGTTTGCGCAAAATGATTCGGAAGCAGAGAATACATACCAGATAATAGATGAAAACGGCGGTATAAAACTGAAGCTTTTTTCAACTTCCCAGGATGAAAGCAAGACTTTTTTGATAAGGTACAAGGTATTGAATGTTGCAACCAGATATAATGATACCGGAGAATTGTACTGGAAGTTCATGGGGGATGAAACAGACGTAAAAATAGAAAGCTTCGTGGTGAATATCACATTGCCCGAAGGAGCTGAAGAAAAGGATACAAAGATTTATGGGCACGGCCCTCTTTCAGGGAATACAGAAATATCGGGTCCTAATAGTGTAAGGCTTTCTGTTGATAAGCTGCTTCCCCATAATTTCGTTGAAGCCAGGGTACTCTTTCCGGTCAATTTAATAAGCGAATCCAAAAGAGTCGTCAATAAAGATGCACTGAATGAAATATTTGCTGAGGAGGAAAAATGGGCCGATGAAGCGAATGCAAAAAGAGTGCGTGCACGGTTATCACTAGGCATTTCACTTTTGTTTGCATTGTTTGAACTATTAATGATAATATATTTATACTTCAAGTATGATAAGGAATACAAAGTAAAATTCGAAGGGGAATATTTCCGGGAGCTGCCCGGCAGTTACTCACCCGCTGTACTGTCAGTATTGTGGAATTTTGGGAAGGTACATCCCAGGGATATAACAGCCACAATGATGGATTTGGTCAGAAGGAAATACCTCATACTTAATGTGGAACAAAAAGAAATCAAAGGACTTATTAAGCACAAGATAGAGAATGAGTATATCTTTGAACTGGATAAAAAAGCAGATATGGAAGCGCTCAGCTCTCATGAAAAGTACTTTATAGACTGGCTAATAGCATCTATAGGGGACGGGGAAAGGGTAACTCTTAAAGAAATTGAACACTCTGCCAAAACCGTTAAGGGCGCTGAGGATTTCAAGGCTGACTATGAGGCATGGGTTGAATATGTAAAAACAGAGGCTGAAGGTCTTTCTTTCTTTGACAGGAATACCATGAAAGGTCAGATATATGGAGTGATTGTTTCAGTCGTAGGTATGGTATATGGCGGATATACAGCAGCCGTACACGGTAACTTTGCAGGTTTTGCACTACTGTTGATAACATCTATAATACTTTTGGTATATTCCCTTTTTATAAAGAGACGGTCGAGATATGGCGGGAAGCAGTACAAGATGTGGAAGGCCTTCCGGAGGTTCCTGCTGCATTTCAGTCAGTTGGACAAAGCAGATCTTCCCGCAGTAATACTATGGGAACATTATCTTGTATATGCCATAACCCTGGGAGTGGCAAAAGAGGTTATAAGCCAGCTTAAGGTAGTATTCTTGGAAGATGATTTCAAGAATTCCGGACTTACCTATATGTACTACGGTTACTATGGACATAACTATGATTATTTTGATACAATAAATCATGTGACCGATACAATGGTAAAAACAGCAGAGTCGACATATACACAGGCAATATCCAAACTCTCATCTTCCGGCGGAGGCGGCGGCGGATTCTCCGGCGGCGGTGGTGGCGGAGGCGGCGGCGGTGCCGGCGCATTCTAAAATAAGGAGGTAGTTGATAAGGATGGGTATATTAGTATTCATTGTAATATTAGTGATAATACTACTTGCCATAAGCACGTACAATAATCTTATAATAAAAAGAAACAGGGTACGCAACGCTTGGGCGCAAATCGACGTGCAGCTTAGAAAGAGGTTTGACCTTATCCCCAACTTGGTTGAAACGGTTAAAGGATATGCAAAGCATGAAGCCGGTACATTGGAAGCTGTGGTTAAGGCAAGAAATCAGTACATCAGTGCAGGAACACCGGAAGATATGATGAAAGCCAATACAGAGATGACAGGTGCATTGGGAAGGCTGTTCGCGGTAGCTGAAAGTTACCCTGACTTGAAGGCTAACAGCAATTTTATGGAGCTCCAGGGAGAATTGACTTCTATAGAGGAAAAGATTGCTTACGCCAGACAGTTCTATAATGATACAGTGTTGATGCACAACAATGCAATACAGGTATTTCCTGCAAACATTTTTGCCGGTGTGTTCGGATTCAGGGAAGAGCCGTTTTTTAAAGCAGAAGAGAATGAAAGACAAAATGTGAAGGTACAATTTTAAAAAAATAATGGAAAAGGGCAATAGGCAATAGGGTTAGGTAGGTCTTCGAAGAATTTACTGATACCAGTGCCCATAGCCTATAGCCCATTGCCTTTCTTTATAGGAATATATAAAAAGTTATAAAGGCAGGTAGTAACCAATGAAAAATGAAATGTACAGCCTTTTTGACCTCAACAGGGAACAGGAAATGAAAAAGGAAAGCCCCCTCGCAATGAGGATGAGGCCTGAATCCATAGATGAATTTGTTGGGCAGGAAAGTATAGTTGCCCCTGGGAAGCTCCTGTATAGGGCAATTAAAGCGGATAAGCTGACATCCTTGATATTTTTCGGACCACCTGGTACAGGAAAGACAACCTTGGCAAAAATAATAGCGAATACTACAAAATCATATTTTGAGCAATTAAATGCAGTCACTTCCGGAGTCGGCGACATAAGAAGAGTTGTTGACGAGGCTAAGAACCGTAAGGGTATGTATGGACAAAAGACAATTCTTTTTATAGATGAAATTCATAGATTCAACAAATCACAGCAGGATGCATTGCTTCCATATGTTGAGGACGGCACTGTCATCCTGATTGGAGCCACAACGGAGAATCCTTATTTTGAAGTAAATGATGCGCTGCTGTCGCGGTCCACGGTTTTTAGGCTAAATTCTTTGGATGATAAAGCTATCCGGAGCATAATTGAAAGATGCATTAAAGATGAAAAAAAGGGCTTAGGAGCTTACAACATTGAAATAAGCGACGAAGCACTTGAACATATAGTGAATATATCAAACGGCGATGCAAGAGCTGCATTGAATGCAATTGAGCTTGCAGTTTTGACTACGGAGAAAAGTGAAGACGGCAAGATACATATTGACTTGAAAACAGCAGAGGAATGCATACAGAAAAGGGCTATAAATTATGAAAAAAAAGGAGAAAATCATTACGATACAATTTCTGCCTTTATAAAAAGCATGAGAGGTTCTGACCCTGATGCTGTATTGTATTATCTTGCAAAAATGCTGTATGCGGGTGAAGACCCGAAATTTATTGCCAGAAGAATAGTGATTTGCTCTTCGGAAGATGTTGGAAATGCTGATCCAAACGCCATTGTTGTTGCCACCGCAGCAGCTAATGCCGTACAAATGATAGGAATGCCCGAGGCACAGATTATACTCTCACAGGCAGCCTTGTATGTAGCATGTGCACCAAAAAGCAATTCCGCTGTGGCGGGCATAGGCAAAGCCATGGAGGATGTGAAAAACAAAAGAACAGGTACGGTACCGCTTCATCTTAGAAATGATGCATTCAAGGGGGCAAAGGAATGGGGCTATGGGGTGGAATACAAGTACCCGCATGATTTCGAAGGAAATTACGTTGAACAGCAGTATCTTCCCGATGAACTGAAGGATGCAAAGTATTATTTCCCCTCTGACAACGGATATGAAAAAAGAATGAAGGATTTGCCGAAGCTCAAGGGCAGATGATAAAAAATAGGAGAGCTCATTTAAAGAACTCTCCTATTTTTTTAAATATATTGTTATACTTTGATTCTGCAGGATTTTCCTGAATGTTGTCAGCTTTTGCATCTGCCGTAGGTCTTGCCGGCACACTTGAATACATATCATCCGGTTTTTTACTTTGTGATGCTTCAGCAGTTTTCTTTTTATTGTCACCTGGCTTGGATGCAAACACTGATACATTATTCCTGTCTTCAAGAAGGCTTTCATAGCTGGGAAGAGGATTGGATTTCATGAACTTCTCTTTGAAGGCAGTTTTCTTAAGGGGTTGGTTTTCAATAGTGTTGCTTTGCCTTACGTTGAATGTTTCAACCTTATCCTGTTTTGCATTGCCTTCGTAATTTTTTCTGGAGTCTGTCTTTTCGAGGCTTTCCAGTCTGGAGCTTAAGTGCTTCACATTTTCGGACAGTGCTTTTATTTCATTTAATATTTCTTTAGCATACTCATTCATATCATTACTGATGGTCTCACCTTTTTCTTTAGGTGTATCAACAGCGTAATTTTTTAGGTTTATTTCTAAGGGTCTTATGATTTTATAGCTTTTGTCAATTAAAAAGTAACCTTTATTTACATGTACGGTACCTGAATTTTTTAATATGCTCATATAAATCAAACTCATATCGGAATTGACAGGAAGTTCGATATTCTTATTCCACTTATATGCAGAATCATCAAGAGTATATTGAAAGTAAACACTATCCTTAATCCATGAAAGGTGAACGGATTTGTCATCATAAAAGAATACAGGGACTATATTAACAGTGTCTACTTTTTCCATATATAACTGCTTGAATTCAATGCTGTTGCTGTTTGCAGCTTTACTGACAAAATGCTGTACAAAATTATTTCCGTTTTCACTAATAAAGCATAGAAGGTTTATATTTTTATTGTGATATATAAGTTTTACATAGGGATAGCTTTTATACGCTGTCTGAAGGGTTTTATAAGTCCATGCCTTTGTACTGCTATCATAACAATAGTAATTTATGAAATAGTTTGTTCCATCATACCAGACACAGGAAAAGTGTAAACAGCCATTTTTGGTGTGCAACAGGGAGTATGCATTATCAATGTTCTGAGCATAGATTTCAGAAAGACTGCTTTTTTTCCATGATAATTCCGGAAAGGAATTCTGTTCGTTTGCATCCTTAATCATATGGTATACGGTATGCATATTTGCAATAGGCAGCTTTTTTAAGAAAAATACATGTATTGAGCTGTTGATTACAAGGATATCCATAAGATATAATGCAGAACTGTTATGAACATTGATTACTTGTTCAAATCTCCAACCCAAACTGTTGTAGTAAAAAAGAAGAAGGCCTTTATATCTGCTGTTGCATATAAGGTATAAGGTATTATCCGTATCTATGGTTACGGCAAAATCGCTGTTAACCTGGCTTATTAGAATAGTATCCTTTGTTTCACCCGAATTGGCTACCTCTTTATAACAGATTGAATTATCTTTATAATAGAAAAAATATCTGTTGCCATGAGAATCTTCTATTACTGCCGACGGCTTGATATCAGACACCATATCACCACCTCTAAAATAGTGCAAACAAGTATTCATTTATTAATATGGGTCTGCTTAATAATTTATGTTATTGGAATGGAAATTTGTCATTCAAAAAATCCTTTAAATATTTAAAAACTTGTTCACAAAACAAACTGCTGCTCCATATTATAAATTAGGCAGTAAAGAAATCCATAAAGAGGAAGGTGAGAATATGTCATTACCAACTATCTTGTGCACAGGAACAACAACAGTTACTGTTAAAGTAGATGGGCAAACGCAAACGAAGGATTTATTTTTCGAGTGTCTGAAGGTAAAGAAAGTATTTGATGAATTTGTTTTAAGGGATTGTGTTGAGGGCATCAAATTCAAGGTTTGTGGAGTACCTTGCGACACTACTATTGAGCCGCAGTTGATTCTGAGGAACTGCCAACTTAGTAATGTAGAGATTAAAAATGTTTCCACTGCAGAAGAGAAGAGGCTGAGGTTTTCAGGCAAGTGCTGCTGCGAGGTATTTGGAAAAGACCAAAAAGGAAAAATAGTAAGACTTGAAGTACTTGACGTTCCGGAAGGGACACATTTATCCGCAGGACCCGGCGGAGAGCTGTGCTTCAGCTTTAGTGTAAGAAGAACTTATCCCAACGCGACAGAAGAAAACTTTGAAAAACTGATTCACTTCCTTGAGCAGGGAAGATTTGAATTGCAATGCCTTGGCGAAGCTGTAATAGATGAAGAAAATAATACAGTTAAAAATGATATTCTAGTAACAAATTTAGGTGCCTTTATTGCAATTAAATTTGATGCTGAAGTCCAAGTTTGCGTTCCGGTACTGGGCTACTGCTCTATTGAAGAAGAAATCGGCCCTGAAGAGATTACCTTCTGTGAGGAGTTCGAATTTGAAGATATACCTTCATTCAATCCCCCGCAGCTTGGAGTTCCTGTTCCACCCTACAACGGTGATTTAACTTAAGACTATGATAACAGAAAATATGAAAATAAAAGATATAATAAGACAATATCCTGAAGCCAAAAGAATACTTAAACACTATGATATCCTATCTATGGGCTGCGGCTGAGGGGGATACCAGGAGAAAACCCTCCGGCAGGCTGCCGAATGTAAAGGGTTGGATATTGGTAATATAATCAAACATTTAAATGGCAAGATTTAATCTTGCCATATTATTTTTTGTACAAAGCTGTCACTGTTTAATTTTGCATTTCATAATTTGAATTAGAGGCTCAAATATGTATGATCATGCAAGTCATGTCTATAGGGGGTATAGCTGAAGAATATGCTTCACAATTATTATTCCGTAATAAGCAGGGATTACATCTATAAATGTGTGCTCCTATATAAATCAATGTTAAGGCATGATAAAAATTTCAGGTTTCTCATAGTATGCCTGCATGATGAGGTAAAGGACACTCTTGAGAAGCTAAGAATGAAAAATACAGAACTAATCGATATAAGCCAGATAGAAAAATATGATACTGAGCTTGCAGCAATTAAGAATTCAAGAAATACAAAACAATATGCATGGGCGGTAAAGCCTGCCGCAGCGCTCTATATATTAGAGCATTACAGAGAGGTAAGTCACATCATATGGCTGGATGGGGATACGGCGTTTTTATCCAGCCCTGAAGCTATATTTGAAGAATGGGGGAAAAGTTCAATACTTCTTACAGAGGAAAAATTCACTGGCAAATACGAATATTTAAGCAGCATATACGGTTATTTCAACACAGGCTTTATGGGCTTCAACAGGGATGATACTGCCATAAAGAGCTTGAAATATTTCAGGAAAAGGCTTCTTGAGTGGAACTATGATAAAAAGGAACAGTACAGGTGGAATGACCAGCTGTATGTCAGCGATTGGAAAGGCCGTTTTGATAATGTCGGAGTAGTAAAAAACCCCGGAATTAATCTCACACCCTTTATATTCAACAGGATACTGGAAGAAGAGGGAGGGGTTCTAAAAACAAGGGATAGGGATATATACTTCAATGATTACAAAATTGTGCTCTTTCACTTTTATGGTTTCAAGTGCTTTAACAATAAGGAATTTGAACTGTGCTACTACACTGATATATATCACAAGCCGGAAATAGATATAATCTATGTTCCTTATATGAAAGAAGCTCTGAGGGCAATTAGAGAAATTGCAAAAACAAATAAGAGCAGAAGTCTGAAATATGACGAAAAGTACGATTATATAAGAAATCATTATAGGTTAAGTGCGTCATAAGGCGTTTTAATACAAGACAATACTCAGTTTTGCAAGGGAGGTGCGTGTATTGGCCCATAATTACTGTACAATAGCCAGCAAGGAATATATTGGTAAAGTATTGTCCTTATATTGGTCAATACAGCAAAATGACTACGATTTCAACTTTTTCATAATATGCTTTGATGACGAAGTGAAGCATTTGCTGGAAAAGCTTGAGCTTGACCATGTAAATGCTGTTGCCATTTCGGATATAGAAGCTGGGGATGAAGAACTAAAATCAGTAAAAAACGGCAGGGAAAAAAAGGAATATGCATGGACAGCAAAACCGTCAATACTTCTATTCCTTTTAAACAAATATGAGGCAATGGACCATATCATATGGCTGGATGGGGATACCGCCTTCTTATCAAATCCGCAGCCTATATACGATGAATGGGGAAGCTATTCAATACTGCTTACAGAAGAGATGTACTCCGGAAAATATAAGTTTATGAGCTGGAGCTACGGTGTGTATAATACAGGCTTATTAGGCTTTAAAAATGATAATAACTCCATTGAATGCTTGAAATGGCTGAGAAGTAAGGTGATAAACTGGTGCTACGATAAAATGGAGAAAGGTTTATGGAGCGACCAGATGTATTTCAACGACTTGCCTGAAAGGTTCAATAATGTAGGCGTTATAAAAAACAGGGGCATCAATATGACCCCCTTCATTTTATGGAGAATTCTGGATGAACAGAATGGAACAGTAGAAAAGAGGGAGGACCATGTATATCTCCATAACATAAAAATCATACTGTTTCACTACTACGGGTTCAAATTGTTCAACAAAAATGAGTTTGACCTTTGTGCCTACAAGAACTGGCATTTTCCTATAAATGCAATAAAAGAAATATACGAACCTTATTGTGCAATAAATTTAAGAGCAGCTGAATTATTAGTGAAACATGATAAGAACCTGTTCACATATACCAGGCCTGTAAGAGAAAAGTGCGGCTATTACTATTGTACATTGCCTGAACGTCAGGACCAAAGTTTCAATTTTTGTACTATCGTTACAGATGAATATTTGCCAAAAGCGCTGACTCTTTATAATTCCATAAGGCGGCATACGGAATATTTTCATCTATGGATTTGCTGCATGAGTGACACCGTATACGACATACTGGATAAATTGAAGTTGGAAAATATTTCTCTTGTTGCATTATCCGAAATAGAAACCCATGAGCTCAGGGAAGTTAAAAAGTACAGAAAGGATTACGAGTATTGCTGGACGCTTAAGGCACCGTTAGTAATACACCTATTTAAAAAATACGATAATTTGGATTCTCTTCTGTACGTAGATGCGGATATATACCTGTTTTCGAATCCGGAGAAAATATTTGCCATGCTTAAAAGATACTCAGTTTTATTGACGCCGCATAATTTTTCTAAACATTTCAGGCATCTTTACACTAAAAAGGGCAGATACAACGCAGGAATAATCGGTTTCAAGAGAGATGCCAATTCCATAAAGTGCCTTCACTGGTGGAAAAGAAAATGCATAGAATGGTGCTATGAAACAATCGAAAAAAATAGATTTGGAGATCAAAAATATTTGGAAGAATTTAAACATAAGTTTGCAGGAGTGTATTTCGCCAATAATACGGCTTTTAATACTGCTATATGGAATATTAGGGACGCAGTTGTGAAGATATTCAGGGATAAAATTCTTATAAATGATGAAAGGCTTATATTCTACCATTTTAGCAGTTTTGTCATATTTACCGAGGATGAGTATGATTTATGGAAATGGGATTATCTTCAATTGGATGAAAACATAATAGACAATATTTATATAACCTATGCAAAGGATATTTATAATGCAATTCAGATGATTAAGTCAGTTCAGGATGACATTTCTTTTTTATGTTCCGGTAAAATGGCTTCAAATTATGCCATGAACTATACAGATATAAAAAAGGCTTTTATTGAAACATCTTAACGACCAAGGAAGCCTTTTATGAAACTCATTGACGGAGCATAACAAATCAAGGTGGAACAGATGCTCCTATTCGTTATAAAAAAATATTGGAACAAAGTGTGTAATTGATTCGGGAGGCAAATATGCAAGTCGGATTTTTCAAAAATAAAAGGGTATTGATTACAGGAGCGAATGGTTTTATAGGCTCTCATGCAGTTATGAGAATGGTAGCGGAAGGCGCTGATGTCTCAGTTTTAGTAAGGGAGGCATCTGACATGTGGAGGTTGGAAAAGCTGAATAATTGCTTTGATATATATAAAGCAGATATGAGGGACGCAGATAAAGTAAGTGAATATGTCGGGAATATTAAGCCGGATTATGTTTTCCACCTTGCTGCATATGGCGTTGATTCAAGACAGAAAGAGTATGTTTCCGCTGCCAGTACCAATATAATCGGAACAATAAACCTTCTAAATGCACTAATTGACAGAGGCTGTGAAAAGTTTATCCACGCAGGTACAAGCATGCAGTATGGAAATAAGGAATCTGCTGTCAAGGAAGAGCAGAACTATACACCGTCAAATATCTATGGCAGCACCAAAGCCGCAGCAACTATAATAGCTCATCAGATTGCACAAGAGAACGGCATAGATATAGCTACAATAATACCCTTCGGAGTTTTCGGAGAAAATGAAGGAAGTCACAAGTTCTTTCCGCATATAATACTTTCGATACTTGCGGATAAGGATATAGAACTATCTCCATGTGAACAGTACAGGGATTATTGCTATATCGAAAACATTATTGACGGTTTCCTGCTGGCTGCGCAGGACAAGAATGTTAAAAACGAGATTTTCAATATAGGGAGCGGCAAATTACACAAGCTTAGATACTATATTGAGCTTATACTGAATAAAATGAAAACGGATAGAAAAGCAATATACGGCTCAAAGGGATATAGAAAAAACGATTTGTGGAGCCCTGAACCCGATATTGGGAAAATCAGCAGCATTTTGGGCTGGAAACCAAGTATAAGCCTGGATGAAGGTATTGACAGGACAATAGGGTGGTATAGGGAAAACTACGAAAAGTACCTAATAAAGGGGCGGTAATTAGTGATTAGGAATAAAATAATAGAAGATGATCTAAGAAACATATATCTGGATATAGGCGTCATTTTAAACGGTATTGAAGGAAGCAGCTTCCTGATAAGCGGGGGAGGAGGATTCATTGGCTCATATTTTATCGATTTGATAAATTACTGCAATGAGAACATCTTTCTTGAGCCGGTGCAAATCATTTGTATAGATAATTTCATAACAGGAGTACCTGATAGGATAAATCATCTTATGGATTGCGAAGATTTCATATTTATGAATACAGACATAACATATCCAATTTCAATAAACCAGGATGTAGATTTTATAATACACGCCGCAAGCATAGCATCCCCAACCTTTTATAGGAAATATCCAATTGAAACCATTGAGACCAATGTATTGGGGTTAAAGAATCTCCTGGATCTGGGGAATAAAAAAAGGATAAAAAGTTTTCTAAACCTGTCTTCCAGTGAAATATACGGTGATCCGGATGAAGCCAATATTCCTACAAAAGAGGAATATAAGGGGTATGTTTCCTGCACAGGGCCAAGGGCTTGTTACGATGAATCAAAACGGCTCGGCGAAACACTGTGTGTTAATTATTTCAGAGAATTCGGGTCCCCTGTAAAGATAGTGCGTCCTTTCAATGTATACGGACCCGGTTTGAAGCTGAGCGACAAGAGGGTAATTCCTGATTTTTTCAGTGATGCAATGAAGAAAAAGAAGATAAGGGTACTAAGCGATGGATCTCCAACCAGAAGCTTCTGTTATATAAGCGATGCAATAGAAGGCTTCATGCTGGCACTTCTTTCGGACTACAGCGGTGAAGCATTCAATATTGGCAATGCTTCGACAGAAATAAGTATGGAGAACCTTGCCGCAATGATTGCAAAAATAGTTGGAGATGTGGAGATAGAATATAAGCAGAGTGAGGAAAAGGAATATCTTACGGATAACCCGAAACGCCGGTGTCCTGACCTGGCAAAATCAGGCTCGCTATTGGGCTATTCACCTAAGGTAGGATTGGAGAAAGGACTCGGCAGGTTGTATGAATGGTATAGAAGAGTTGAAAGCTAAACTTGCAGGGAGTGATGTTGTGAACGGCAGCTACGAAATGATTGAAATGGATCCCTATAGGGACTTAAGGGGCTATTTGAAAAAGGTATTAAAAAAAAGTAACCTTGAAACTAATGAAGCAATAGAAGAAATTTATGTTTTATATACAGAAAAAGGGTTTATTAGAGGAAACCATTACCACAAAAAAACCCTTGAATACTTTACAATAATAAGCGGAACAGCAACAATAGCAATGAAAAGTATTGAAGATCCGGATGCAGTAATATTGCGTGTAAACTCCAGTGATAACCTTGTGATAAAAGTGCCGCCGTTAGTTGCCCATGGGTTCAGGAATGACGGGGAAGAAGAGTTGGTAATACTGGCAATATCATCAAAAGAATATAATGCAGCTGATACGGATACTTTTCCCATGATAGTTCTTTGATAATCATTTGTTTATGTCATGATACACAGTATTATGGCTTTTTTTCTGCCTTTCCACAAGTCACAAAGTACTACTAAGCTGCATAATTTAAACTAGGACAAATCGCCGGATAGCGGGAGGTGATATTTTGCAGGTGGTAATATTATGCGGTGGTTATGGCATGAGAATGAAAGATGCGGCGGATGGCACGCCAAAGCCTTTGTCAATGGTAGGCGGGAAGCCTATACTATGGCATATCATGAAGCTTTACAGCAACTATGGATTCAATGAGTTCATACTTCCCCTGGGATATAGGGGTGACAAAATAAAGGAATTCTTTGTGGAATACGACTGGAGATATAACGATTTTGTTATGGATATCCAAGATGGTGAAAACAAAATCCATTTTTTAAGTAAGCCTGAGAAATGGAAAATAACATTCATAGACACAGGCCCTGATACTATGACAGGGGGTAGAATCAAGAGGATAGAGCCTTATATTGAAGGTGATACCTTCATGCTCACTTATGGAGACGGTTTATGCAGTGTTGATATCAATAAGCTTATTGAATTTCACTATGAGAAGAAGAGAATTGCAACCCTAACAGGGGTTAAAAAGAAGAGCCAGTATGGAATTCTAAAAGTCGAAGACGGTATAGCCATCTCATTTAATGAAAAAACAGATATTGAAGGCATAATAAACGGCGGTTTTTTTGTACTTGAAAAGGAAGTATTCAACTATGTAAATGGCGATAGTTGCATCTTTGAACAGGAACCACTGAAAAAACTTAGCAGTGAAGGGCAGCTTGCAGTATATGAGCATGACGGTTTTTGGGAAGCAGTAGATACTTACAAGGACTTAAAAGGACTAAATGATAAATGGAAAACTGTAAAAGAGATTCTTAAAATTTGAGCGGCAAGCAGGTGATGAGATATTGGAAATCGCATTCTGTACAATTGTATCGAAGTATAGGCTTCATCAATGTTTGGCCATGTACAACTCTTTGTTTTCATACGTTGATGAGGCTGTATTATATGTGGTCTGTATCGATGATGAGACATACAGGGTTTTGGATAGGATGTCCCCGCCTAATATGTATGCCGTTAAAGCAGAAGAAATAGAGGATGAAAAATTATTAACTGTAAGAAATGAAAGAAGCTTAAGTGAATATTGCTGGACTTTAAAACCGGTAATTATTCAATACCTGTATGATAATAAAACAGGCGCGGACATTATTGCATACCTGGATTCCGATTTGTATTTTTTTAGCAATCCTTTGAAATTGTTCAATAGAAGCGGTGCTTGGAATGTTATCTTCTCCACACATAAAGTAAACAAGAGGGCAAATGGAGGTTTTGTAGCTTTTAAAGCCGGCAATACAGCAAAAGAAGCCTTAAGTTGGTGGAAAGAAAGCTGTATTGAATGGTGTTATGCCATGAATGATAATGGTAAATTTGGTGACCAGGGATATTTGGATATTATGGCCCAAAAGTTCAAGGGAGTTAAAAAAATAGATTTGCCCGGTGTTAATGCAGCGCCATGGAATAGCTACAGGTATGATCTTTCCTTAAAGGACGGCAAGGTTTACATCGGTAGGAGCCCTTTGATTTTCTATCATTTTAGTGGCCTTCGCTTGAAAAAGCTTGGCAGTATTGTAGCAATAACAGGCACAGATATTCCGTGTATTTTGTGTCAGACATATTTTAAAGAGCTTCAAAAATCAATTGCAGAGATTGGAAAGATCGACAACAGTATTTGCGAAAACTTTTATACAGGCATATAAGCTTCTAAATATTATAGTGCATAATAAGGGGAAATAAAATGAAAATATCAATTATTGGAACAGGATATGTGGGGCTGGTCAGCGGTGTTTGCCTGGCTTTGAAAGGGCATGAGGTAGTTTGTGTCGATAACAACGAGGAAATTGTTGATAAAATAAATAATTCAAAAGCCGCAATATATGAGCCTTACCTTGATGAATACCTGGAAACCGCAGTAGCTGACGGAAAGCTAACAGCTACCACAGATATGGAATACGCGGTGGGGAATACTGATGTATCAATCGTAGCTGTAGGAACCCCCTTTAATAATAACGGGATTGATCTTTGCTTTATCAGGAAAGTGGTGGAGGATTTGGGAAGGTTAATCAAGGAAAAAGAGGCATACCACGTAGTATGCATTAAAAGTACAGTAGTACCGGCTACAACTGATACATTTGTCAGGGGAATAATTGAAAGTGAATCAGGGAAAAAAGCCGGGGAGTTCGGACTTGTAATGAATCCGGAATTTCTTCGGGAAGGGGAAGCTGTCACTGATTTTATGAAGCCTGACAGGATTGTTATTGGAGCATATGATGACAAAAGCTATAATGTGTTCAAGGAAGTATACGAAGGGAAATTTGACGCACCAATTATGAGGGTCAGCCTTAGGACGGCAGAAATGATTAAATATGCATCGAATTCGTTTCTAGCCCTGCTTATTTCCTATTCCAATGAAATTGCCGCAATCTCGGAAAGTGTGGGAGGCATGGATGTCGAAGAGATACTTGGCAGTGTCTCGTTGGATAGAAGACTTACAACAAGATTCATGGGTGAAATCATAAAACCTGAAATAATTAAATACCTTAAAGCAGGAAGAGGCTTCGGAGGAAGCTGTTTCCCGAAGGATGTCAAAGCGCTTATTGAATTTTCAAGGCAGCATGGATATTCGCCAAAGCTTTTGGAAGACACTATCAGAGTAAATGAGAGGCAAATCAAAAGGATTACAGGCAAGCTGGAAAAAGAAATAGGGTGTATAGAAGGCAAGAAAATAATGATTTTGGGGCTAGCCTTCAAACCCTTCACTGATGATATCCGGGAATCCCCTTCAATAAAGCTTATGAATGAATTATCAGGAAAAAAAGCAAGAATATATTGTGCAGACCCAATTGTAACAGATAATACCATAAAGGAACTGCAGTCCGGAGAAAATATATCATATATAAGGGACTATAATATAATATTGAAGGACATGGATGCAGTTCTGCTTATGACACCTTGGCCTGAATATGTTCAGCTTGATGAGGATGATAGAATTAAAGGCTGTGCGGGTACAGTTTTCTTTGATTGCTGCAGGGCTTGGAACAAGAATAAAATTACAGAATTTGGCATAAAATATATAGGCATTGGCTTATCTTAGTTTTATTAACATTTTTAGCCCGACAGCATAATATGTAATATGAAATCAAACAAGAAAAGTTTGCAAAGTTTATAAATTATAAGAATAGCTATTGCTTTTCAATATAGAAATATATTGGAGGGCAATTTATATAGAGAGGTGCAGCAGATGATGCTGCACCTTTTTAAAATGCTTGTTTTTTAAAATCATGAATATATTCCAATTAATGAATAATAATATAAATTATAAATCCGACTGAAAAAGTAGAATTTAATATTGACATTATTTTTATGCTATGGTAACCTTAATATGAAATCCAAGTTAAAAGGTAGGAATTCAAAAAGGAGATGACGTCTTGATACTATCAACAAAGGGCAGATATGGCTTAAAAATGATGTATGAGTTTGCACTTAGATACGGAACAGGACCGATGTCTTTGAAAGAAGTGGCGCAAAAGCAACAGCTTTCTGACACCTATCTTGAACAGCTCATAGCTCACCTCAGAAAGGCAGGGCTTGTCAACAGCGTAAGAGGCGCTCAGGGCGGCTATGAATTGTCAAGGCCACCGAGTGAGATAACTGTTGGCGAGATTATTCGGACCCTTGAAGGACCACTTGCACCTTCAGAATGCGTTATAAACGACGAGCCCGAATGCACCAAAGCGGATTATTGTGTTACAAGGCTTATATGGGAAAAAATTATGGATAGTATAAATAACGTAATAGACTCAATAACCCTGAAAGACATGGTTAACGACTACTACAAGCTAAAGGCAAAAAGAGAAGGAGAGAACGAAAATGAGCACCAATAGAAGAATTTATATGGATCACGCTGCAACAACCTATACAAACAAAGAAGTGTTGAATGAAATGCTTCCTTTCTTTACAGAGTACTTTGGCAATCCGTCAAGTATACACAGGTTTGGCAGAGAAGTAAAGAAGTACGTGGATGAAGCAAGGGAAAGAGTAGCAAAGGCAATAGGAGCACTTCCCGAGGAAATATATTTTACTGCCGGCGGTTCGGAATCAGATAACTGGGCAGTAAAAGGAACTGCATACGCAAACAGGAATAAAGGAAATCATATTATAACTACAAAAATCGAGCATCATGCTCTTCTGCATACCTGCGAGTATCTTGAAAAAGAAGGCTTTGAAGTTACATATCTTCCTGTGGATGAATACGGCATGGTAAGTGTAGAAGATGTGAAAAATGCAATAACCGATAAGACAATTCTCATTTCCGTAATGTATGCAAACAATGAAATTGGTACTATACAACCAATTGACGAAATAGGCAAGCTCGCCAGGGAAAAGGGCATATACTTCCATACCGATGCAGTACAGGCAGTCGGAAGTGTGGCTATAGATGTAAAGGCACAGAACATAGATATGCTCTCCATGTCGGCACACAAATTCTATGGACCTAAAGGGATTGGTGTTCTTTATATAAGAAAAGGCATAAAGCTTTTCAACTTTGTACATGGCGGCGCCCAAGAGCGAGGAAGAAGGGCTGGTACAGAGAATGTCCCAGGAATTGTAGGCTTGGGGAAAGCAATAGAAATCGCAGTGGAAAGACTTCCTGAGCATACAGCAAGGATTACCGCATTAAGAGATAAGCTTATCAAAGGAGTTATGGAGAAGATTCCGTACTCAAGGCTTAACGGTCATCCGGAAAAAAGATTACCGGGAAATGCAAGCTTCTGCTTTGAATATATAGAGGGAGAATCCATGCTTCTAAATCTTGACATGAAGGGAGTAGCAGGGTCAAGCGGCTCGGCCTGCACATCAGGTTCATTGGATCCGTCCCATGTGCTTTTAGCTATAGGCTTACCTCATGAAATAGCTCATGGGTCGTTAAGGCTTTCCCTTGGCGAGGTTAATACAGAAGAGGATGTTGATTATGTACTGGAAATACTACCGGAAATAGTAGAAAGATTGAGGCAAATGTCACCGCTATATGAGAAGGTTAGAGGGGGAAAAACAAATGTATAGTGAAAAAGTAATGGATCATTTCACAAATCCAAGAAATGTAGGAGAAATTGAAGGCGCAAACGGTGTTGGCGAAGTTGGCAACGCAAAATGCGGAGATATAATGAAAATTTATCTGGATATTGAAGATAATATAATAAAGGATGTAAAATTCAAAACATTTGGTTGCGGCGCTGCAATAGCAACAAGCAGTATTGCAACCGAAATGATAAAAGGCAAGACCGTAGATGAAGCTCTTGCATTGACAAATAAAGCAGTAATTGAAGCTTTGGATGGACTACCGCCGGCAAAGATACACTGTTCAGTTCTTGCAGAGGAAGCTGTTAAGGCAGCTATAGAGGATTATAAGAAAAAACAGGGTAAGGAAGCATAGTCTGTTGCATAGCCTTAGGAGTTGAAGCAGATGAAGAAGCGTGTTGTTATAGGTATGAGCGGCGGAGTTGACAGCTCTGTCGCTGCATATCTTTTAAAGAAGGACGGTTATGATGTAATAGGCGTTACCATGCAGATATGGCAGGATAAGAGCAAGGAGGACCTTGAACGCGAAGGGGGCTGCTGCTCTTTATCTGCTGTTGAGGATGCCAGAAGGGTATGCAATAAGCTTGACATACCCTTTTACGTTATGAATTTCAAACAGATATTTGAGAAAAAGGTAATAAACTACTTTGTGGATGAATACCTTATGGGCAGAACACCTAACCCGTGCATTGCCTGCAACAAGTTTATCAAATTCGATGCCCTGCTTGAAAGGTCAAAGGCTTTGGAAGCAGAATACGTGGCAACGGGTCATTATGCAAGAATATTATACGACGAAGGCTATAAAAGATATATAATAAAAAAGTCTGCTACGCCGCAAAAGGACCAGACGTATGTTTTATATAATCTCACCCAGGATCAGCTTAAGCACATTCTTATGCCCCTTGGGGACTATACAAAGGAGCAGACCAGGGAAATAGCCAGGAGCTTGGATTTGCGCACTGCGAACAAGCCTGAGAGCCAGGAGATATGCTTCGTTGAAGATAATAACTATGGCAGATTCATAAATGAGAGAATTGGCAATGAAGTAAAACCGGGTTACTTTGTAGACACAAAGGGAAAAAGGCTGGGAATGCATAAAGGAATTATACATTACACCGTAGGCCAGCGTAAAGGTTTGGGGATAGCCCTTGGCAAACCTATGTTTGTTGTTGAGATAATACCTGATAAGAACCTTGTCGTGCTTGGAGACGAAACTGAAGTTTTCAGCAAAGAGCTGATAGCATCGGAATTAAACCTTGTTGCATTTGAAAAGCTTACAGAACCGATTATGGTTAAGGCAAAAATAAGATACAGCGCAAAAGAAGCAACAGCACAAGTAATTCCAATTGAAAGCGGACGGGCGAAGGTAATCTTTGAAGAAGCGCAAAGAGCCATAACACCTGGCCAAGCAGTGGTTTTCTATCAGGGAGACGTACTGGTCGGAGGCGGAACAATAGAAAAGTGGGACGTATCATTATAAGACAGTGATACGTCTTTATTTATGATGAATAAAATAAGCCGATATAGCTAAAATAAGAGCATAGAATTACCATGGAGGTGTGAATATATGAATCTTGACAAAAACAGTCTTGGCAGCAATGATTTGATGAATACAAGGGATTGCCTTCAGAGGGCATGGGAAAACACAATGGAACTTGTCAGGGACTTTGAAATGTATTCAAAAAATATAGATGATAACAATGTAGCATCTGTCTTCAAGAAAATGGCTGAGGAGCAAGGTACTATGGCCCATGATCTTAGGGAGCTGTTCAACAAGTATAACAGTGAGAGTTAAAAAGACCGTAAACGGTCTTTTTTCATTCCCCCAGAAAATACTAACTGGATTTTATGTTTTAATTATATTTATTAGCAAAAAATATGTATGTATTTTTTTTCAATAATGAAGAAAAAGGGGGAAGATTGGTATTTTCAGAATTAATGATATTATTGATTTGCCTATGGTAGAAAAGACTTCCGGTGAGAGATTCTGTACTGTAAAGGATGTGATAATTGATTCAAAGGAAAATAGGGTATATGCCCTTGTCTGCAAGGAAAGCCTGATAAAAAGGTCAAAAGAAGCAATACCATACAGCAGTGTAATATCACTAAGTCAGAATTACGTACTCATAACAAGAAAGGACAGTGCTGTAATCCATAGAGAAATCTGGTACAGAAACAGGCATTGCATGAGCTACGAGTTTATTATAGGCAAGTTGGTTATAAACTCAAGAGGTGAAATTCTCGGAATAATCCGGGATTTGCTCATAGATGCTGAAAGCGGGGCTATTAAGGCATATGAATTGTCGGAAGGGTATATTGACGATATTGTAAAGGGCAGAAGAATAATAGAACTTGATAAAAACTGCAGCTTTACAGAACATTCTATGGTTATAAAGGAGAATAGCGGGTAAGCAATTATTTAGGAATTATATCAGAATATAAATCATATTATATATAATTCCAATGCCGCATAAAGGACCGTTCCGTAAAGGTAGTGTGTGAGACTGTTTGCCTGAATGTAAAATAAATTGCTTGTAGGATGGTTAGGGATGAATAACTATTTAAGTTCAAAAAAGCTAAATATCAGGCTGTTATATATATTTGCCGCAGCTGTATTCATATATATAATCTACAGGTACAGGCTGACAGTCAACAGCATAGCAAAGCCTTTCATAATATCCGCAGTAATTTCATACCTTCTCAATCCTATTGTGAAGTTGTTTGAAAGGCGTGGAATAAAAAGAATTCTCGGCGTAATCATCGTATACTTGATTTTTTTATGTATTATATTGCTTCTGTCTTTTGTTCTGGTTCCCAAGCTTATAAAGGAAATCGGCGCACTTGTAGTGAATATTCCACAGTATTCATACCAGATGCAGAATATCCTGAAAAAACTTCAGGACGGTTATATGAACAGCGGACTTCCCGAAAGCCTGAAGGATATACTGGATGATAATATTTTAATGCTTCAAAGCATGATCCTTACAGCTTTACAAAATATTGCAAATGGTATTATAAAAATTTTTTCACAGCTGTTCAACATAATAATAATTCCTGTTATAACCTTCTACATACTCAAGGATATGGATTACTTCAAAAATCAGTTCATACTTCTGGTACCAAAGGCAAAGCGTATGAAGTATATCATCCTTTTGCGGGATATAGACAATATTTTCGGTAAATTCATAAGGGGTCAGATAATTGTAGCTACTTTTGTAGGGGTTTTTACAACTGCAGCCCTGATTGCAATTGATGTAAAATATGCTTTTATACTTGGAATTTTTGCTGGCTTGTCAAATATAATCCCTTACTTCGGGCCCTTTATCGGTATTATACCAACTATTTTGTTTGCACTTTTGGACTCCACGACCAAAGCTCTTTATGCGGGCGGTGCTTTCCTGCTGATACAGCAGATAGAAAGCGGACTGCTTACGCCGAAAATAATAGGGAAAAGTGTAGGAATACACCCTGTATATGTAATAATGTCCCTTATCATAGGAGGCAAGCTTTTCGGGGTAGTCGGGCTTATAATTGCAGTTCCTGCTCTGGCGGCTGTAAAGCTCACGCTGAGGCATATCCTTAGGGACAAAGAAAGTATCTGAAATGCACAGCATAGCATAGCATAGCGTAAAGTTACAGTAGGGTTTTAGTGGGAAAAGCAACCAATTTAATAGAAAAGAAGATGGCATCCTGTTAAAATATTAATTGCGAAAAAAATACTCAAAAAGGATGGTCATCTTCT